>DATKKJ010000022.1 GCA_035543055.1 Terriglobales bacterium
GGGCCACCGCTATGCCTTTGCCCCCTCCTGCTTCTTACCGAGACGCGGCGCCAGCCCCAAGGCCCGTGCCTGGACGCCGGCGTTGAGCAGGAACACTCCCGCGATCGCCAGCAGGATCAGGCTCATGAAGAGCCCGTCCACCGTCGCCAACCAGCCGCTGGCGGCGATCCAGCCGATGCCGGCCAGCGGCGCCAGCGCCAGCACGAGACTGATCACCAGCATCTGCATGCGCTCCCCTCTCTGATTCTAATCGCCATTGCCTTCGTTCCAGAAGCGATGCCCGGTGCGATCGATGAACACATCCTCCAGGGTCGGCTTGCTGACCGAGACCGACTGGATCTCGCCGGGGAACGCCTCCACCACGTCGGTGACGAACCGGTGCCCCTGCCCGATCTCCAGGCGCACCTTGCCGTCCATGACCGCCGGCTTCACGTTGAAGCGCTGCCCGATCTTCGCTGCGAGAGCTTCCGCATCGCCGGCGGGCTCGAGCAGGATCACGTCGCCGCCGATCTCGTGCTTGAGCTCGGCGGGAGTCCCTAGTGCGACCAGTTTCCCGTTGCTCAGGATGGCCAGGCGATCGCAGTATTCCGCCTCTTCCATCAGGTGCGTGGTCACGATGATGGTGATGTGCTCCTCCTCCCGCAGCTTGCGCAGATAGAGCCAGAGATCACGGCGCGCCCCGGGATCCAGCCCGGTCGAGGGCTCGTCGAGCAGCAGCACCGAGGGGTGGTGCAGCAGTCCTTTGGCCAGTTCCACCCGTCGCTGCATGCCGCCCGAGAAGGTCTCGACCTTCTCGTGGGCGCGGTCGGCGAGCGCCACCCGCCCCAGCATCTCCTGGATGCGCGACTTGAGCGCGGCCCCGCGAAGGCCGTAGAGATGCCCCTGGTGCCACAGGTTCTCGGCCGCAGTCAGCTTGACGTCCACGCTCTCGGCCTGGAAGACCACGCCGATGGCGCGCCGCACCTGGTTGGGCTGGGTGGCGGCATCGAAGCCCAGGATCCGGGCCTGGCCGGAACTGGGCAACATCAGTGTGGACAGGATGCGGAACAGGGTCGTCTTGCCGCTGCCATTCGGCCCCAGCAGCCCGAAGATCTCCGCCTCGCGGACCTCAAAGGAGACGCCATCCAGCGCCAGCCGGGTGTCGTACTGGTGCCGCAGACCGGAGATTTGGATGACCGCGTTGTCCATCTGAAGATTGTGTGCGACAGCCGCCCGCGGCTGTCTACATCGCCGAATTTAACATCATAACGGCGAACAGGATCGGCAGGTAGAAGACGCTGGCGATCAGCACATGCCGCGCCAGGGCCTTGGAGCGCGGCGCGGTAGCGGCCAGCCGGGTGCGCGCCAGCCGCACCCCGGTCCAGAGGAATCCCATGCCCAGCAGCAGCGCCGCCATGAAGTAGATTCGCCCGGTCATGTGCAGGAACGCCGGCGCCAGGCTCACCGGGATCAGGCCCACCGAGTAGAACAGGATAGCCCGCACGGTGGAGCGGCCGTCCGCATGTACCACCGGCAGCATGCGGATCCGCGCCCGCTCGTAATCTTCCCGGTACAGCCAGGCGATGGAATGGAAGTGGGGGAACTGCCAGAAGAAGACGATAGCGAACACTACCAGCGCCTCCCACTCCAGGCGTCCGCGGGCGGCGGTCCAGCCCAGCACGCCAGGCATGGCGCCCGGGAAGGCCCCCACGAAGGTGCACAGCGGCGAGACCTTCTTCAACGGAGTGTACAGCCCGAGATACGCGGCAGAAGTGGCCAGCGCCAGCAGTCCGGTCAGGGCGTTGCAAGCCAGGGCCAGGTACAGCACCCCACCGCAAGTCGCCAGGAACGATGCCACGGTGGCGTGACGCAGGCTCATGCGCTTCGCCGGCAGCGGCCGCCGCTCGGTGCGCCGCATCAGGCCGTCTTCCTCGTGTTCCAGGACTTCATTGAACGCAGCCGTGCCCCCGGCCACGAGCCCGATCCCGGCGAGCGCGTGCAGCAGTCCCCACGACAGGGAGGAAGTTCCGGATTTCAGGGCGCCGAAATAGAAGCCGCACCACGCGGTCATCACGATCAGCGATGTGACCCGCGCTTTGAACAATTCCGCATAGTCCTGCAGCTGGGCGAGGACGCCGGCGCGCTGCACGGGGCGGGGATAGGTCATGCTGCTCATGCCCCGGCCACCTTCGCGGGCGTCAGCACCACCAGCGGATGCACGGCGATATGCCGCTGCGTCTGGATGGCTAGCACCAGGCAGGTGGCCAGCACCAGCGCTCCATTCACCACGTGGGCGACGGTGGACAGCACCGCCGGAAGCATGGGCTGCACGGCCGAAGCGTAATTGATGCGCATCATCCAGGCGATGAAGCCCAACGACAGTTGCAGGATCAGCAACCAGAGCAGCAGCATGGCCGGCCGGCGCAGTTGCTTGTGCTGCGAGTGGTCGGAGAGCGTGCGCATCACGGTCCACACCAGCACGGTCGTGACCACGACCGCTCCAAAGAGATGAGGTGCCAGCTTCATCCCGTTATGGCGGAAAGCAGCGCCCAGGACGAGTTGCGCGAACACCGCGCCTACCGCGAGCAGCGTCAGGGTATGCAAGCGCGGGTGCCGTCCCTCGACCAGGTGCAGGGGCTGGCTTTCGATCCATCCGCGGCTGGTGAACAACGCCATGGCCACGGTCAGGCAGAAGAAGCTCTGTCCGAGGGCGGCATGCGACGTGGAAACCGCCCATGGCAGGTAGAACAGCACCGTCAGTCCGCCGACGACCCCTTGCCCGATCACCAGACCCAGGCCGGCCCAGCCCAGCTTGCGCATCCAAGGGCGCGGGTCCTCTCTCTGCGTCCAGATCGCCAGCACGATGGTCAGCACCCCGATGAACTGGGCGACGATGCGATGCCCGTGCTCATACAGCGTCCCGCCCACCAGCGGAACCCGGAAATAGGAATAGGTGATGGGCCATTTGCCGAACGAGGTGGGCCAGTCGGGTACCGCGAGGCCGGCGTCGTTGCTGGTGACCAGGGCGCCCGCGATCAGCAGCAGGAAGGTGCAGGCGGCCAGCACACACGCATAGGCGTGGCGCGCGCGGCTGTATTGGACCTCGACGATGTGCAGACCCCCGCTCCTCCGAACCTGCTTACGCGAACAACGATTCCGCCACTCTGGCGGACGATGAATTATTTTGTTTCCGTTTTTGGGAATCGGCGGCCAGCAGCTCCCCCGTGACGCTGCTCACAGCCCAGCGTGACAGTGTACCAGAAGTGCGCGGGCCGGACTCCTGCCCGGCCCGGCTCCTCATCCTTGCGGACCGTTACTGCGAACCGCCCGCGCCGCCGCCTTCTTTGAAGGTGAAGTCGGCCGCCTTGCTCTCTTTGGCTCCGACCGTCACCTTGGTGTCCTGCGAACCGAATTTCTCGTGGACCGCGGTCACCGTGTAGGTTCCCGGAGGCAGCCCCTTCAGCTCGAACTTTCCGTCCTTGCCGGTGACGGCGAAGAACGGGTTCTTCACCACCCCGATGTACATCTTCATCCAGGGGTGCTGGTTGCACTTCACCGGGATCAGCACTTCCTGGCGGGCGAAAGTCTTGTCCAGGGGAGCGCCGCCCGGCGGCTGCGATTCGTTCCACTCCTTGTTGTCCTTGGGCGAGGGGTGGATGTTGTGGGTGGTCTTATCGCTGTTGACGATCTGCACCGGTTGTCCGGCCATCACCCCGACCACGTGGGGATGATACCGGCACCCCTCCTGGTCGACCTTGACCGGCGTGTTGGACGGATCAAAGGTGCGGTCACCCAGCCCATCCTTGACGTACACGAACACGTTGGCCAGGTTGCCGTTGTCCACTTCCACGGTCTCCGTCATGTTGCTGCCCTTGCAGGCCGGATCCTGGCTCATGTCGATCTTCTGCGGTTTCGGCGCCTTGCCATCGAATTTCACGGTGCCGGTGATGGTGGCGGCGGTGGCCGGATCGATGGGAGCCGCCGCCGCTTTCTTCGCCTCCGCTTGCGCCGGGGCTGGTGCCGGCTCTTCTTTCTTGCCGCAGCCGGCCACCAGCAGCAGGGCGGCCAGCAGGGCGCTTATCGCGATCAGTGTTGCTCTCTTCATGACTCAGTACCTTTCTTGTGCGGTTAGACCCTTCAGGACAATCCGCTATTCTAACTCGCATGGCGGTTGGATGGGGAACGCCGGGCGGCTGTTGACCCGTCCGGGATCATGGCTGCAGGAATTCTGTATTCCTCGTGCCCTCTGCACGCTTCATCTTCCAGCGCCTGCCGTGGCTCCCGCAGGTCTCGCGGGTTTCGTGCTCGAGGTCTTCGCCGCCGGCGCGCTCTTCATCATGCCCGACACTCTTCGCTGTTCCTCCGGCGTGAGGGCGAAGATATAGCGCACCAGCAGCTTGGTATGGTCCTGCTCATAACCCTGGAACGAAGGCGGCGTCGGTCCGCTGAATACCCACTGCTCTCCCAGCTTGTGGAATAACCCCGAAGGCATGGAGGTCCCCGGGCTGATGGATTGGGGATCGATGATCCAGCGCTCCGTCCAGCCGGGTTTCAGGCGGTCCTTGGCCATCAGAAAATTCGGGGCGGTGGCGTGCTGGTCGTGGGCCACGTCGCCAGTGGCGTGACACTTCAGGCAAGGCGCCGCCGCTGACGAGAACAGGCTGCGCGCCATCTCCGTCTCTTTGGGCGTCAGCTCCGCCAGTTGTTGCCGGATGTAAGGCATCGGTTGCTGCTGCGCTGCCTGGAAGAATCGCACCAGTTTGCGCAGTTCGCTGGCGGAGAAGTTGAAGGTCGGCATCCGCACCTTCAGGTAAGGACGCACGCCGTTGCGGTTGGTGTCGGTCTCGCTCAGCGCCGGGTTGTGCAGGAAGCGCAACAGCCATTCGGGGTCCACGCGCGCGCCTTCGGTCAGCAGCTGCGGCGGCAACTGCTCCTTCCAGTCGGGGTCCTGGTAACGCGGTATCTGCATCAGGGTGCTGGGCTGCCCCGGGAGGAACTGGTGGCAGCCCATGCAGTTGTATTTCTTGACCACCCACCAGCCTTCCTGGATGTCGTGCCGCCAATCTTGCGGCTTGTACTGGTAGCTCTCGGGCAGGGAAGTCTCCTGGCTGCCCAGCAGGAACGTGGTCAGCGCCTGCACCTGTTCCTTGGTCAGGTGGGCGTTGGGCATGCGCAGCTTTTCCGTCTCTGCCTTGACCTTGCCCTGATCGTAGATGTTGGGCTCGGCCAGCTTGTGCTCGAAGAATCCCTTGTGGTCGTACCAGGGGCCCTTGGCCGGCCCTTCCGGGAGCCGCGCCAGATTGTCCTGATCCTTGATCGGCTCGCCGCCGCCGACCTCGGCGGGATGGGTCAGCAAGGCAAAGTCGAGGCGTTCGATCGGCTTCGATCCTTCTGCGGTCAGTTCGGTGCCGATGCGTCCCTCGTCTTCGAAGCCGGAGATCTCATGGCAGCCGGCGCATCCGAAATGACGGACCCAGGTGCGGCCCTGCTCCTTCAGCTTGGGATCGTCCATGAACGATGCGTCGGCGTAGGAAGCAGGATCTTTCTTCTTCTGGGAGATCAGGTAGGTGGCGATGTCGCGGGCATCATCCTCAGACAGCCGCAAGATCGGCATGACGGTCATGTTCTGGATCTGCAGCTCGTGGCCGTCGTTGGGGCACCGGCTATGCGTCTCGTCGAAGACGTACGGCAGCCCTTTCTTGGCGTAATCTTCGGGACCGATGTCTTTCTTTTCGTACGGGCAGTAGGGACGGGTGCGTTGCCGCGGATTGTGGATCCAGCGCACCAGGTAGCTGTAGTTCGCCTTCTCACCCACCCGGGTCAGGTTGGCGGCG
>DATKKJ010000023.1 GCA_035543055.1 Terriglobales bacterium
GCTCGACCGCCGCTCCGATCGCGACGCTCTCGCCCACCAGCTTGAATGCCGTCTCGTCCTGCATGCGCGCCGGCTCCAGCTTCGTGGCGACCGCAAACTTCTTCTCTTCCGCCTGCCGCAGGATGTTCTTCACCCGCTTGAACGCCGCCGCGATGTGCTCGAAATCTTCGGCCTTGCGCGCCTCCGACACCGCCTTTGCCCTCGACACGACATCCGGCACGTCATCGCTTTCCGCGACCAGCACCGCATTCACCGTGTCGTATTCGAGTCCCTCCGCCTCGCGCAGGTAGAACTCGATCCGCTCGCGGAAGAAACTCGCGACATCTTCCTTGTACCTCTTGTCCTTGAACTTCTTCTCGGCCTCGGAGCCCTTGTACGCCGCCCGCGCCTGCTCCAGGAGCCTCGTCACGCTCAACGGCAGCTTATGCTCCGCCAGAATCTTCACGATCCCGTTGGCCTGCCGCCGCAGCGCGAATGGGTCTTTGGAGCCGGTGGGTTGCAGCCCCAGCGCGAACATCCCGGCGATCGAGTCCGCCTTGTCGGCGATCGACAGCACCGCGCCCTCGATGGTGCGCGGCACTGCGTCTTCCATGGACTCTGGCTTGTACTGGTCGTAGATGGCGTCCGCACTCGCCGCGTCCAAGCCCTGCGCCCGCGCATACCGCCCGCCGACTATCCCCTGCAGCTCGGTGAACTCCTTGACCAGCTCGGTCGTCAGGTCGGTCTTGGCCAGCGAGGCCGCCTCGCTCAGCGCCGGGTCATTGATCTCGGTCCCGCTGCCGAGCTCCTCGACGATGTGGTTGGTCAGCTGCCGCACCCGCAGCGACTTGTCGTAATAGCTACCCAGCTCCTTCTGGAAGGTGACGGCCTTCAGCATGTCCACGCGCTGCTTGAGCGGGATCTTTTGGTCCACGTCCCAGAAGAAACGCGCGTCGTTGAACCGGGCCCGCAGCACCCGCTCGTTGCCGTGCCGGATGATACCCTCGGGGTCGCTGTCGGTGTTCAGCACCGCCAGGAAGTGCGGCGCCAGTTTGCCGCTCGCGTCCTCGACCGCGAAGTACTTCTGGTGGTCGCGCATCACCGTGACCAGCACCTCTTCCGGCAGGCTCAGGAACTCGCGGTCGAAGCCGCCCAGCAGGGCCGACGGGAATTCGGTGAGATTGACCACCGTATCGAGCAGCGCTTTATCTTCGCGCCAGCGCGCCCCGCCGGGGATGGTGCGGGTGGCCGCATCCAGCGCCTTGCGGATCAGCTGCTCGCGCTCCGCGCGCGTCGGCACCACCTTGGCGCCGGACAACGTGGGTGCGTAGGCAGCGGCGGTCGGGAAGCTCACGTCCCTGCCCAGGATGCGATGCCCGCGCGAATGCCGCCCGGCCTCGACCCCGCCGAACTCAAGCGGCACTACCTCGCCATCCAGCATCGCCACCAGCCAGCGCACCGGGCGCACGAAGTGCTCCGGCTTCCCTTCCCGCCAGTACATATTCTTGGCCCAGTAGAGCGCCCCGATCTCTTTCGGCAGCGCTTCTGCCAGGACTTGGGACGCGCTGCGTCCCGGGCTGACGACCTTCGCCGCCAGGTACTCGCCCTTGGGCGTGGTGACGCGCGCCAGCTTGCCGACTTCCACGCCGACCTTCTTGGCGAACGCATGGGCCGCCGGCCCCGGCTGCCCGTCTTGGAAGGCGACTTTCACCGCCGGCCCCGTCATTTCCTCCTCGACATCGGCCTGCGCCGACGCCACGTTCCGCGCCAGGATGGCAAGACGCCGCGGCGTCGAGTAGGCTTCGACCTTGGCTGCGGACGCCAGCCGCTCCCGGGCCAGCAAGTCGCCCACGCGGCGCGCCAGCTCGGCCTCGGCGCCGTCGATCATCCGCGCCGGAATCTCTTCCGTACCGATCTCGAGGAGGAAGTCCGCCATGAAATGAACCTTCTAGAATCCCACTGTTTGCGGCAGAGCTTATGTGAGCCGGGTCACAACGAGGTGTGTTCTACGCACCTGCCCGGGCCTTTTCTTCCTCTTTGGCTTCCTCGGAAGCCGCCGCCTGCTGGTCCAGGTACGCCTTGGCCACTCCCACCGCCAGTTGGCGGATACGAGCGATCACGCCCACCCGCTCGGTAACCGAGATCGCGCCCCGCGCGTCCAGGATGTTGAACAGGTGCGAGCACTTCAGGCACAGGTCGAAGGCGCCCAGCAAAGGATATCGAGCTGTTAGCTTCAGAATGTGCTCTTCTTCCTCACGGCTGAGAGGCGGGTCGTGCTTCCTTGATGCGGTACTCCTGAACTCCTTGAACGCGGCGAGCATGCCTTCGCACTCAGCCTCATACAGTTCCAGGTGCTTCCAGGTTTTCTCCACGTCCGCGTCCTCGAAGTTGTACACCGAGAACTGGAGTTCTTCCTGGTAGCGCACGTCGCCGTAGGTCATCACGGCGCCGGTTTTCGGGTCGCGGGACCATACGATGTCGTAGATCGAATCCACGTCCTGCAGAAAGGCCGCGATGCGCTCCAGCCCGTAAGTCAGCTCCGCCGAGATTGGGTCCAGGTCCACGCCGCCGCACTGCTGGAAGTAGGTGAATTGCGTGATCTCCAGCCCGTCGAGCATCACCTGCCACCCGATGCCCCACGCGCCCAGCGTCGGCGACTCCCAGTTGTCCTCCTCGAACTTGATGTCGTGCTTGCCTAGGTCGATGCCGATGGCCTTCAGCGAGTCCAGGTACAGCTCCTGCACATCCTCAGGCGGAGGTTTAAGGATCACCTGTAACTGCATGTGCTTAAATAGCCGGTTTGGATTGTCCCCGTAGCGCCCGTCGGCCGGACGCCGCGACGGCTGCACGTAGGCCACGTTGTAAGGCTTGGGCCCCAGCACCCGCAGGAAGGTCTCGGGCGCCATGGTGCCCGCTCCCACCTCGACGTCGTAGGGCTGCTGCAGCACACAACCCCGCTCGGCAAAAAAGTTCTGCAGCTTGAAGACCAGCTCTTGGAAGGTGGGCGCGTTTTGTCGTGGATTGCTCACGAAGGAGTGCTGCTCGCTTGGTACTTGGTACTGAGTACTTGGTACTAGACCTTATCCAGCATGGCGGCCGTGACCAGTTTCTTCTCCAGGTGCTGCTCCAACCGCTGCTGCAGGAACTTTCTCAGGTCCGCGCCGCGCTGCCGCGGCCACTCTTCCCCGGCGAACGCATCCACCGGCGTCCGGAACATCCTGGCGGCCAGGGCCCGCGACTCGCTCGACATCTCCGCCGACGCCAGCCGCTTATGCTGCGGGCACATCAGCCCGTCCGCCAGCGGGTGGAAATACGCCCGGCTTCCGTTCAAAGCGACGCCGCACTCGATGCACGCGCCCAGCTCCGGCAGCAGCCCCGCCAGCCGCACCAGCCACAGGTCGAAGTAGGTCAGCGGCATCCAGATCGCGCCCGCCTGCACCTGCGGCAGCACCGACAGCGCCAGGCGGAAGAGGTCGTCGTGCGCCTCGCGGTCGGGCAGCACCTGGTCCAGCACTTCCGCCAGGTATCCCAGCGCCACCGCCCGCGGGTAATCCACCTGCGTGGCCATCGGCGATTCCAGCACTTCGCAGGAATCCAGACGCGCCAGCTCCACCCGCTCGCGGTCTTCCCAGTACAGCCGGACGTAGGTGAGCGGCTCCAGTGCCCCGCCGAAACGCTTTTTCGACTTCTTGGCCGCCCGGGCGACGCCCCGCACCTTGCCTTCGGAGCGGGTGAAGCAAGTCACCAGCAGGTCGGCTTCGCGCAGCGGATAGCTGCGCAGCACGATCGCCTCGGACTCCTTCAGCGGCATCGCATCCGCCCGCTCACTCTGGTCGCAGCGCTCGTCCCAGAAACCTCGATTGTAATTGACTTACTGGTGGATAGAAAGCGGGGAAACACCTGAATTCATGCGGCATTCAGGCTTGTGTGAGACAGCCGCCTTAGCTGTCAGGAATGAACAAGAACCAGTGTCATCCCGAACGGGCTTTAGCCCGTGAGGGACCTGCTTTTTCTCTACCTGCCAATCTGTCCTGCTCCTTCTTTGGCAACTTCGCAAACACCAGCTCATACGACGTCCTCAGCAGACGCTTCAATTCCGACGCCGGCAGCGCGTCCATCCGCTCCAGGGCCACCCACTTGTTCCGGGCCATGTAAGGCGCCGGCACGATCCCCTCGATCTCCTGCAGAGTAATAAACTCCTCTTCTGTCGCTTTGAACGACATCAGGACCTCGCCGCGCTGCGGCTCCAGGTTCACCACGCAGAACATCTTGCCGCCGACCTTGAACACCAGGTCCCGCACCCATTGCACCTGCTCGGTGGCATGCGGCAGCGACATGCAGAATTGGCGGATTGCATCGATATTCATATGAATTGGGTGGAAGCAAAACAAAACGCGCACCACGCGGGTGCGCGTTCCAGATTCAGCTCAGTTCACCGGCCATAGTACTTGGCGTTGCGCTCGGTAAAGCTCTTCCACTTCTCCGGCAGGTCGTCGAGCGCGAAGATGGCCGACACCGGACAGACCGGCACGCAGGCGCCGCAGTCGATGCATTCCACCGGGTCGATGTACAGCATCTCTTCCGTGGCGTGCTTCTCTTCATCCTTCTTGGGGTGGATGCAATCCACCGGACAGGCGTCCACGCACGCGGTGTCCTTGGTGCCGATACA
>DATKKJ010000024.1 GCA_035543055.1 Terriglobales bacterium
GAGGGCTCCAAGGGCGTGGTCCTCGACCTGAGCCGCATAGACCGCGTGGACAGCGCCGGGATCGGCATCCTCACCCTGTCTGCGGGCAAGCTGCGCAAGGCCGGCGGCCAGCTTCGGCTGGCGGGCGCGCAGGGAGCGGTCAACGACGTGGTGAAGCTGACCAAGATCGACACCATCGTGTCTTGCCATCCCGACCTCGACTCCGCCCTCCGCGCCTTTGGCCCGGGGGCGTCGCCAGCGCAGGGGTAACCTACAGGGTCTCCTCCGATGACACAGCTCAGCAAGAGCGAACTTTTTCCACAGAAAATTTGGAACCGCTCCAGATGAGCCCTTCAGGGGCGCCGGGCAAACACCGCTTAGCGGGTAGGATCTGGTGAAAGCCCAAGCACCTTGCGGATGGCGGTTCGGAATTTCGTCTGCTGGCCGGTGGATGGGAATGGGATTCTCTCCCCGTTGTTGAGGACCTTGAAGTCCTCTTTCTTTAGTTTCGGCTCAAGTAGCTCGCAGACGTTCGCTTTTATGAGAACGAGTGCAGTGTCCGGCCCTGCGTGCGCGCGCAGGTCCTCGAGAAGAAGCGGGAAGTCACGGAGGATGATGGCATCGGCCTCATCGTCGTCGAGATCATTGACGGGCGTGTACGTCGCGTCGACAACGAGAAAGCCCTCGGACGCAAACGTCTTGAGTCCTTCCTCCTTTGTTTGTGCCGCGACCTCCAGCACGTCATCCATCAAAGCCTTGAAGAGCGGCTCTCTGACGGTTCCGGTCGGGTTGTAGAAGTACTTGCCAGAGGCTGGCGGCGATTCCAGGACGAAGATAGTCTTCGGGTGCTTCGGGGTGTAACGGCTTCGGAGCTCGAAGTATTCAGTTTTCGTAATGGCAGTGGTGAACATTGACTGAGGACAGAATCAAAGCGCACACACCGTGCGAGTGCAAGGAAAAACGTGGTTTGTAGTGTTTTCAGAACAACCGCAAATCGTGAGCGGCCGGCCCCGCAGGCGAACCTCAGCTTGTATCGACGGTCACGTCCCTTTGCGCGCCCTTAGAGCCCCTTAGTTACTCCTCAGATAATCGTTTGTACCCGATGCATCAATACCACAACCTGTAGTGGTCGGGCCTTCATAACGCCACGAAATATGGGCACTTAGCCCATCTCGCCCCCTTCCCTCCACGGTTAATATCCGGTGAAAACCGGAAGAAACCGGAAAGACTTCCTTGACACTACCGGCAGTGACACTGGTATAACTCGCACCGCAGTAGTTTCCCCCCGAGAAAGCAGAGGACTTCTTCCTCACAGGGCCCGGCCTCTGGAGGCCAACCCGCACCGAGCGCGGGTGCTAGCGTTATCTGTGGAAAGGGCACAGCTGCTATGGCCGATTCGAGAGAGGTAATGAATATTCGGCAAGCTTCCCAGTACCTGGGCGTCAGCCCGGACACGCTCTACAAGTACGTTTACGAGGAGAAGATCCCCGCGTTCAAACTCGGGAACCGCTGGAAGTTCAAGAAGACCATCCTGGACCAGTGGATGGAACGCAAAAGCACCCTCGGCGAAGGCCGGGGCAAGAAGAAACCCAGGGCCGCTCGAGCGGCCGCGGGTCACTAAGAGGCGGGTCGCATGGGTCTATTCGGTGGTGCAAAATCGATCGTGGGTCTCGACATCGGCTCCTCCAGCATCAAGGCGGTCGAGCTGAGGAAGGCCAAGGGCGAGATCCAGGTGGAGCACGTGGGCTTCGAGCCGCTGGCCAGCGACATCGTGGTTGATTCCATGATCGTCGATTCTGGCAGCGTCTCCAGCGCCATTTCCAAGATCTTCAACGAGAACCGGATCACCTCCAAGGCTGTGGCCACCTCGGTCAGCGGCCATTCCGTGATCGTCAAGAAGATCACCATGCAATCGATGTCGGACGCGGAGCTGGCCGAGAGCATCCATACCGAGGCGGCCCAGCACATCCCCTTCGACATCGCCGACGTCAACATCGACTACCAGATCCTCAGCGAGGACACCACCGGCCCCCAGATGGACGTGCTGCTGGTGGCGGTGAAGAAGGACAAGATCCTGAACTACACCAACGTGCTCTCGCTGGCGGGCAAGGCCCCGGCCATTGTCGACATCGACGCCTTCGCCCTGCAGAACTGCTACGAATTCAATTACGACCCCGCCCCCGGCGCCACCGTCGCCCTGCTCAACATCGGCGCCAGCGTGATGAACATCAACATCGTCAAGGGCACGACCCCGCTGTTCACCCGCGACGTCTCCGTGGGCGGCAACCAGTACACCGACTCGCTGCAGAAGGAACTCGACCTCAGCTTCGACGACGCCGAGAGCCTCAAGCTCGGCCAGAAGGTGGGCACGGTCTCGGAAGACGCCAAAATGCCCATCCTGCAGCAGGTCACCGAGATCATCGTGCTGGAGATCCAGAAGACTTTCGATTTCTTCCGCGCGACGGCCAGCGGCGAGCACATCGAGCGCATTTACCTGGCGGGCGGGTCCTCCGTGGTCCCGGGGCTGATGGAAGCCCTGCGCCAGGAGTTCTCCCTCCCGGTCGAGATCCTCAATCCGTTCCAGAAGATCAACGCGGCCGGCGTCGGCGACATTGTGGAACGCAACGCGGGACAACTCGCGGTGGCGGTGGGTTTGGCCCTCAGGAGCTTTGAAACTCTATGATCCGGATCAATCTGCTTGGAGTACCGAAGCCGAAGAAGGGGAAGCGGGCCGCCGTCCCCAGCATGGCCGGGGAAGGCCCCAATCCGATGCTGGTGGGCGTGGTGGTGCTGCTGATCGGCGCGGTGGCCATGGGCGCGTGGTGGTGGAAGCTGAACAACGACGCCAAGGCCATCGCCCAGCGCATGGACATCGCCAGCCGCAAGTATCAGGCGCTGCAGATCGTCAAGCAGCAGTACGACGAACGGGCGAAGCAGGCCGAGATGTACCAGCGGCGGATCAAGGTGATCGACGACCTGCGGGCGCAGCAGTCCGGCCCCGCCACCCTGCTGACCATGATCGGGGACACGGTGAACGCCACCGACGGGGTGTGGCTGGAGAAGATGGTGGACACCGGTTCGACCATCGACATCCAGGGCATGTCGCTGAGCGTGCACGGGGTGGCCAACCTCATGGAGAACCTGCAGAAGTCGGGCAAGTTCAAGTCGGTGGAGATCAAGGAGACGTCGCAGGACACCCAGATCAAGGACATGCAGGCGTTCGTGTTCACGCTCACCTGCGAGAAAAAATCGTAAGTCGGGACGGTATCTATGGCGAGCTTCAAAGAATTACCGGCAAAGGCGCAGATGGGGATCATCGTCGGCGTGGTGGTGGCGCTGTGCGCCGGCTTCTACTTCCTGGTGCTGAAAGACCAGATGGCGAAGAACGAGAAGGACCTGAAGGCGGCCAAGGACATGGAAGCCAAGGTCAAGGAGCTGGAGCCCTACCAGTCGAAGCTGGAGGACCTGAAGCGGCAGATCGCGAGCCTGCAACTGCAGCTCGATATCCAGAAGCGCATCGTGCCCGACGAGAAAGAGGCCGACAAGTTCATGAAGATGATGCAGGACACGGCCGTAGCGGCGGGCGTCGAGGTGCGCCGCTACGCGCAGGAAGCCGGCAACACCAAGGAGTTCTACACCGAGGTGCCGTTCGCGGTGGACGTGGACGGGTCGTACTACGCGCTGCTGAACTTCTTCGAGCGGGTGGGCAAGCTGGAGCGCATCATCAACATCGGGAACCTGAAGGTAGCCACGGTCAAGAAACCGAACGATGCCGGGGTGAAGGGTCAGTATGCCTACGCGCCCAACGAGAGCGTGGTGGCCAGCTGCAAAGCGACGACGTTCTTCAGCCATGAGCCGCAGGCGGCGCCCCCGCCCAAGGCTCCGGGTAAGAAGTAGTCGAGGGTGACCATGAAGGCGATAAAAACGATGGTGGCAGTGATGGCGGCGGCGGGTCTGGTCATGGCCCAGACGCCGGCGAGCAAGCCCAAGGCGCCGGCCAGTCAAACGGTGAGCGGAACCGCGGCCCCGGCGACCAAGGCAGCCCCCGCGCAGAAGCCCGCAGCAGCGGCCAAGCCGGCTGGGACTGCGGCCGCGGCGCCGGCCAAGACACAAGCCAAGCCGGCCAAGAAGGCGGCGGTGAGCGCAGTGGCCAAGCCGAGCGCGGCGAAACCGGCGGTCCAGGCGGCGGCGAAAGCGCCGGCCGGCAAGCGCGACCCGTTCGTGAACCCGGTGGTGCGGGCCGCCGGAGGTCCCGGGGGGCCGATGTGCGCCACCGGCAAGCGCTGCCTGATGGTCAACGAGATGGTGCTGCACGGGATCGTGAAGACCACCTCGGGGATGATCGCGGTGGTGTCCAACCAGGCCAACCGCACCTACTTCCTCAAGGAGAACGATTCGGTCTTCAACGGCAGCGTGGTCAAGATCACCGCCGATTCGGTGATCTTCCGCGAAACCGCGGTCGACAACATGGGGCGGGAGACCTCGCGCGAAGTGGTGAAGCGGGTGAGCGCGCCCACGGTTTAGGAGTTCAGGAGAAGCAGTAGAAGTCAGCAGTCGGGCCGAACCCAGGGGCAGTTCAGGTCACCGCCCCAGGCGGGACAAGGGCTAATTCTTTGGCGGCGGGGTTCAAGGGACGCCGCTGCACGCCACGGACGATGTCCGGCGCGTGAGGAGCGACGAGATGAGGCTAAAGCAACTGCTGGGTATTCTCTTGCTGCCGGTCGTGCTGGCCACGATGGCGGCGGCAGCCGTTTCGCACTTGACCGACGTGAAGGTTGCCCCTCAGGACAACGCCACCACGGTCACCATCCAGGCGAGCGGCGTCTTCACGCACACGGAATATAGACCGTCCGACAACCTGCTGCTGGTGGACCTGGTCGGGGTGTCGGCAGGGCGGATGGAGGGCAAGGCGCAGGCGGTGAAGATGCCGGGCGTCACCTCCTACCGGGTGCTCGGGTTCAAGGGAGCGGGCGGCACCGAGGTGGCGCGCGTGGAACTGACCCTGGCGCGCGATGCCGGCGTGCACATCAGCGAGGCGAACCACGCCTTGCTGGTGACGGTGACGCTGCCCGGCGGATCGGCCAACGCGGCTCCCGCGGCCGAGATGCCGCCGCCTGAGCCCGCGGCCAAGCCCGCCGAGGAGCCCCAGGCCCGCGCCTCGCGCCCGGTCGTGATCCAGACCGTGGCCGTGGCCCGCGGCAAGGGCGGCATGAACGTCGAGATCCTGGGTACCGGCGCCATGACCCCGAAAGCCATGAAACTGACGGCGCCCGACCGGGTGGTCATCGACGTGCCCAATGCCGTGCCCCTGCGCAAGCGGGAAATCGCGGTCAATAGCGGCGACATCAAGAGTGTGCGCGTGGCGCGCTACCAGGCCGACCCGCCCGTGACCCGGGTAGTGGTGGACCTGGCCGCCAACAAGGACTTCGAAGTGGTTCCCAGCGGCCGCAAGCTGACGGTGAAGCTGCGTCCGGCGGCGGAGGCGTCGCAACCGGCGACCGCCCCGGCTCCGGCCACCACGCCGGCCGCGGTCGAAGCCGCCAAGGCAGCGCCGGCGGCCCCGGAACCACCCCAGCAGGAGGCGGCCGCAGCCGCTCCTGAGACCGCAGCTCCGGCGGCGACGCCCACCCAGCAGGGCGCCGTGGCGCAGAGCTTCGTGGTCGTGGAACCGGAATACAAGCCCAAGCAGGAGACGACCCCGCAGGCGGAGATGAAGCCGGCGAGCCGCGCCGAAGACGCGGCCGCAAAGCTCGGCACCCCGCAGCAGGAAGTGCCGCTGGTCAACGTTCCGCAACCCAGCGCCGCCCTGATGCCGTCCACGGCCGCCATCACGGCTGCCATGGCGCAACAGGCGCCGGCGGCCGGCGCTCAGACCGCGGCCGCTGCCCGTCCCAAGTTCACCGGCGAACCCATCTCGGTGAACCTGAAGGACGTGGACCTGAAGGACTTCTTCCGCCTGATCCACGAGATCAGCGGGCTCAACATCGTGCTCGACCCCAACGTCAAAGGCTCCCTGACCCTGGTGCTGGACAACGTGCCGTGGGACCAGGCGTTGGACATCGTGCTCAAGAACAACGGGCTGCAGAAGGAGCTGGACGGCAACGTGCTCCGCATCGCCACCCTGGAAACCATGCGCAAGGAAGCGGATGCACAGCGGGCGCAGATCGAAGCCAAAGCCCTGGCCGATCCCAAGGTCACGGTTACCCGGGTGCTCAGCTATGCCCACTCCAAGGACGTGGTGCCGGTGATCAAGAAGTTCCTCTCGCAGCGTGGCGAGATCATTTCCGATGACCGCATCAACGCCCTCATCATCCAGGACATCCCCAGCGTCTTCCCGGCGGTAGACCGGCTGCTCACCCAGCTGGACCGCAAGACGCCGGAGGTGGAGATCGAGGCGCGGGTGATCGCGGCCACGCGCAACTTCGCCCGTGACATCGGCTTCCAGATGGGATTCGGTTGGGGCAATAACGTCTCGGCGGTCGGCGGCGCGGGCTCGGCGGGCACCAGTCCGCTCACCACCACCGGCCTGACTCCCACCTACATCCACAGCGGCGGGTCCATCCCGCTGTTCTCCAACCTGCCGGCGGTGGCACCGACCAGCGGGCTCTCGTTCATCAACGCCACCAACAACTACCGGCTGGACGCCATCCTGACCATGGCGGAGGACCGCGGCCTGCTGAAGATCCTCTCCCGCCCGCGGGTCGTCACCCAGAACAACATCACGGCGGTGGTGAAACAAGGCGTGCGCATCCCGGTGGTCACGCTGGCCCAGTTGGGCGGTCCGCCGACCACCAGCTACGTGGACGCGTTCCTGCGCTTGACCGTCACTCCGCAGATCACGGCCGAGAGCACCATCTTCCTGGCCGTGGACGTGGAGAACACGACCCCGGACTTTTCGCGGCAGGTCAGCGGCAACCCGACGCTGCTGACCCAACAGGCGGTTACCCAGGTGCTGGTCAGCGATGGCGGCACGGTGGTGATCGGCGGCGTGATCCAGACCCAGAACTCGGTCACCATCCAGCAGGTCCCGCTCCTGGGCAGCATCCCCGGACTGGGCAACCTGTTCAAGCGCCGCGCGGTCTCGACCTCCACCCAGGAGCTGATCTTCTTCATCACCCCGAAGATCATCCAGACCTAAGGTTGCACAAAGGACCTGGCGGTCCGGCCCCCGCTAACCGGCGGGGGCTTTTTTTCTAAGTACTCAGTACTCGGTGCTCAGTACTCGGTCTGCGCAGGCACAACCGCTTTGGCCCCCTGGCCGTGCTATCGCGGTACGTTACAATCCTGACTCTTTATGGACTACCGAGCCCGCCAAAAGAAGTTCATCTCTGCTGCTGAGGACGCGCACGTCGAAGGGTTCCTGGTCACGCACCTGCCCAACATCCGCTACCTGTCTGGGTTCACGGGCTCGGCGGGGGCGCTGGCGTATGCCCGTGGCAGGTTCGCTTTCTTCACCGACGGCCGCTACCGCGAGCAGGCGCGGCAGGAGGTGGTCGGGGCAACGGTGGTCATCAGCAAGAAGCCGGCTCTCACCGCCGCCGCGGAGTGGCTCGCCGGCGCGCGGGTGCGGCGCGTAGGCGTCGAGGCCGAGCACATGACCCTGGCAGCGCGGACCGTTGCCGCCAGGGCCGTCAAGGTTTCTCTGAAGCCCACCGCCGGGCTGGTGGAGTGTCTCCGCATGGTCAAGGAGCCGGCGGAGTTGGAATGCATCCGGCGGGCAGTGCAGCTGGGCTCGAGCCTGTTCGATACAGTGGTGGAGGCGATCCGTCCCGGGGTGAGTGAGGCCTCGGTCGCTGCCGAGTTGGAGTATGCGGCCCGCGCCGCCGGGGCGGAGAAGATGGCGTTTGAGAGCATCGTTGCCGGGGGCGTACACTCGGCCTTTCCTCACTGGCGCGCCTCCTCGCAACCTATTCCAAACACAGGATTTGTGGTGCTCGACTTCGGTGTTATACTTGCCGGCTATTGTTCCGACATGACGCGCACCGTATGGGTGGGGAAGCCCGATCCGGCGGCGCGTGACCTGTACCAGGCAGTCCTGGAGGCCCAGCGGGCGGGGCTGGAAGCGGTCCGGCCCGGCGCGACCACGGGAGAAGTGGACCGCGCCGCGCGTAACATGCTGCGGCGGGCCGGGCTGGCCCGGTACTTCACCCACTCCACCGGGCACGGAGTGGGGCTGGAGATCCACGAGGCCCCGCGCCTGGCCCGCGGCCAGACCGAGGTGCTGCGGCCGGGCATGGTGGTGACCATCGAGCCCGGGGCGTACATCCCGGGGAAGGGCGGGGTCCGTATCGAGGACATGGTGGCCGTGACGGAGAGCGGGCACCAGGTGCTGACGCCCACGACGAAGGAGTTCACCTCGATCTAGGGCATGGCCACAAGAGTCGCGCCCCAGTGCATCGCGTCTACACTCACACGATGAACCAGAAAGAGCTCAAGGAACTCATCGAATTCCTGATCGAGAAGGACATCGCCGAGTTCGAGTTGGAACGCGGCGACGTGAAGGTGCGGATCAAGCGCGCGGCCGACTCGGCAGCCCTGACCGCGGCCGCGACGCCGGTCATCCAGATGGCGCCGGCGGCGGTCCCGGTCGCACCCCCCGCGGCATCGCCCGCTCCCCAGGCTGCGCCGGCCCGGGAGGCCGCGGAAGAGGGGCTTCATCTCGTCAAGTCGCCGATCGTGGGGACGTTCTACGAAGCGCCCTCCCCGGGCGCGCCGCCGTTCGTCAAGGTGGGGGACGCCGTGCAAGCCGGGCAGGTGCTGTGCATCGTCGAGGCCATGAAGCTGATGAACGAGATCGAGGCCGACGCCAGTGGGGAGATCGTCAAGAAGTTGGTGCAGAACGCGCAGCCGGTCGAATACGGGCAGCCCTTGTTCGCCATCCGGAAGCCTTAGCCCTCATCCATGTTCAAGAAGATCCTGATCGCGAACCGAGGCGAGATCGCCCTGCGGGTCATCTGCGCCTGCAAGGAACTGGGCATCAAGGCGGTGGCCGTCTATAGCGAGGCCGACCGCAACTCCCTGCACGTGCGCTTCGCCGACGAAGCCATCTGCATCGGGCCGCCCAAGTCGGCGGAGAGCTACCTCAATATCCCCGCGGTCATCAGCGCCGCCGAGATCTCGAACGTGGACGCCATCCACCCCGGCTACGGCCTGCTCAGCGAGAACGCCAACTTCGCCGAGGTGTGCGAGACCTCCGACATCACCTTCATCGGCCCGCCGCCGGAAAGCATGCGGCTGATGGGCGAGAAGGAGAAGGCGCGCAACGCCATGAAGCAATTCGGCGTGCCCATCCTGCCGGGCAGCGACGGGGTGATCGGCGGGGAAGGCGAGGCGCTGGCCGCGGCCCAGGCGGTGGGGTTTCCCGTCATCCTGAAGGCCTCGGCGGGGGGAGGCGGGCGAGGCATGCGGGTGGTCCGCTCGGCGGAGGAACTGCCCAACCTGTTCCGCTCGGCCCAGTCGGAAGCGGCGGCCGCCTTCGGCAACGGCGACCTGTACCTGGAGAAGTTCATCGAACGCCCGCGCCATATCGAATTCCAGGTGCTGGCCGACAAGTACGGCAACGTGGCCTGCCTGGGGGAGCGGGAATGCACCATCCAGCGGCGCCACCAGAAGCTGCTGGAGGAATCTCCGTCGGTGAAGATGACGCCGCTGCTGCGGCAGCAGATCGGCGACAAGCTGTGCGCCGCCCTGGCGGAGATCGGATACGTCAACGCCGGTACCATCGAGTTCCTCATGGATGAAGACGGGAGCATGTACTTCATCGAGATGAACACCCGCATCCAGGTGGAGCACCCGGTCACCGAGATGACCACCGACGTGGACCTGGTAAAAAGCCAGATCCTGCTGGCGGCCGGGGAGCGCCTGGACGACGTATTGCACGGGCCGGTGGTGCACCGCGGGCACGCCATCGAGTGCCGCATCAACGCCGAGGACCCGGAGACCTTCACGCCCTCTCCCGGGCTGATCACCTCCTGGAACCCGCCCGGGGGCACGGGGGTGCGCGTGGACACCGCCCAATACGTCGAGAGCGTAGTGCCGCCCTATTACGATTCGCTGATCGCCAAGCTGGTGGTGCGGGGCAAGGACCGCGAGGAAGCCATTTCCCGCATGGCGCGCGCCCTGGAGATGTTCATCGTGGAGGGTATCCACACCAGTATTCCTCTGCACCGCAAGATCCTGGCCGATCCCGATTTTCGCGCCGGGAATTTCGACACCCGGTTCATGGAACGGTTCATGCCGGCGAAGAAGAGATGAAAAAGGCAGGAGGCAGGAGGCAGGAGGCCGGGGGCAGGCTGGTGCTGCCGCGGCTGTATGCCATCGTGGACGCGGGAAGGTTTGCCGGCCATCGCAAGCCGGCCAGCGCGTTGCTGCGCTTCGTCGAGGAACTGCTGGCCGGCGGTGCGACCCTGCTGCAGTACAGGAATAAGCAGGGCGGGGAGCGGGAGATATTGGAGCAGGCGCGCCAACTGCGGCGGGTGTGCGCGGGTATCCGGCTCATCATGAACGACCGCGCTGACCTGTGCCTGGCCGCGGGCTGCGATGGGGTACACGTCGGACAGGAAGACCTGTCGCCGGAGAGTGCGCGGGCCGTCGTCGGAGATCGGCTCTGGGTGGGCGTTTCCACGCATTCGGTGAAGCAGGTTCGGGCGGCCGGGAAGGGGCCGGCGGACTACGTCGCGATCGGGCCGGTCTTTGCCACCTCCAGTAAGCAGGACCCTGACCCGGTGGTCGGGCTGAGGGGGGTGAAGGCGGCGCGGGCGGCGACCCGCAAGCCCCTGGTCGCCATCGGGGGCATCACGCGGGCGAACTGTCGCTCGGTGATCGAGGCCGGCGCGGATGCGGTGGCCGTGATCTCGGACCTGATGACGTCGCCCAGGAAATCAGTGAAAGAATTTCTGCGCATCTTGGGTTAGAGTTGCGCAACCGCTGCACAGCACGCGCTCAGGAGAGCGGACTGTGAGTCCAAAAGCAGACGTTGTTCCCATACCGGCGTCGGACCAGGAGCTGGTCAAGGGCCTGGGACTGACCAGCGCCACCACCCTGGTGATGGGGGGCATGATCGGCTCGGGCGTATTCATCGTCGCCGCCGATATCGCCCGCCAGGTGGATTCTCCCGGATTGCTGATCGCGGCCTGGCTGGTGACCGGGTTCATGACCATCTCTGCTGCCCTCGCGTACGGCGAGCTGGCCGCCATGATGCCCAAGGCTGGCGGGCAGTACGTGTATCTGCGCGAGGCCCTGGGCCCGCTCTGGGGCTTCCTCTACGGGTGGACGCTGTTCCTGGTGATCCAGACGGGAACCATCGCCGCCGTGGGCGTCGCCTTCGGCAAGTTCATGGGGGTGTTCTTCCCCGCAGTCTCCTCCACCAATTGGATCCTGCATTTCTGGAAGGCGCCGCCCATCCATGTCGGGCCCATGGTGCTCGGTAACATGGATGTGGGCCTGAACACGCAGAACCTGGTGGCCATCATCACCATCTGGTTGCTGACTTTCGTCAACGTGTTCGGGGTCAGGACCGGAGCGATGGTGCAGAACGTGTTCACCATCACCAAGGCATTGTCGCTGGCGCTGCTGGTCGTGCTGGGGTTCGCGGTGGGACGCAACTCGCAGGCGGTGGCGGCCAACTTCCAGGATTTCTGGGCGCCGGGGCCGGGCCACGCCGACCTCGGCATCGCTTCGATGGTCCTGCTGGTGCCGGCACTGCTGGCGGTGGCCCAGGTGGGGTCGCTGTTCTCCGCCGACGCCTGGAACAATGTGACCTTCGCCGCCGGGGAAGTGAAGAATCCGCAGCGTAACCTGCCCCTGTCGTTGGGGCTGGGGACCGGCATCGTCATCCTGCTCTACGTGCTCGCCAACTACGTTTACGTCAACGTGCTGCCGTTGCATGGCGACCCGCACGGGGCGACGGTGATGGCGCGCGGCATCCAGTACGCCACCGAGGACCGGGTGGCCACCGCCGTCATGCAGGTGATCTTCGGCGGGGCGGGGGCGGCGATCATGGCCATCGCCATCCTGATCTCCACCTTCGGCTGCAACAATGGCCTCATCCTTTCCGGGGCGCGGGTCTACTACGCCATGGCCAAGGACGGTCTGTTCTTCCGCTCCGCCGCCCGGGTCCATCCGCGCTATCGGACGCCGGTGGCGTCGTTGGTGGTGCAGGCGGCGTGGACCTCGGTCTTGTGCCTCTCGGGCACCTACGGGCAACTGCTCGACTACATCATTTTCGCCGTGCTGGTGTTCTACGTCCTCACCATCGTGGCGCTGTTCGTGCTGCGGCGGACGCAGCCCGACGCGGAACGTCCCTACCGCGCCATCGGCTACCCGGTACTGCCGGCGATCTATGTGGTGATGGCTTTGTATATCGACATCGTGCTGTTACGCTACAAGCCGCAATACACCTGGCCGGGGCTCATCATCGTGTTGTTGGGGATCCCAGTCTATTTCCTGTGGACAGGCCGCCGTCCGAGCCAAGCGCGCGCCTGAGGCAAAGGAGAAACAGAACTGCATGGCCGATCTATTCGCAAAAAAGCCGTTAGACGTCCTGCTCAATGAGGCGAAGGAATCGGGCGAGCACAGCCTGCGACGCACCCTGGGTCCGGTGCAACTGACCGCGCTCGGGGTGGGGGCCATCATCGGGGCAGGTATCTTCGTCCTTTCCGGGCTGGGCGCCCACTACGCCGGGCCCGGCTTGATGATGTCCTTCGTGCTCTCCGGCCTGGGATGCGCCTTTGCCGGCCTGTGCTATGCGGAGTTCGCCGCCATGATCCCGCTGGCCGGCAGCGCCTATACCTACGCCTATGCCACGCTGGGCGAGCTGTTCGCCTGGATCATCGGCTGGGACCTGACCCTGGAATACGCCATGGGGGCCAGCACCGTGTCGTCCGGCTGGTCGAACCACTTCATCGAGTTGCTCAACATCTTCCACATCAGGATGCCGCTGTGGATGGCGTACGACCACTGGACGGCGCTGCGCACCGCGGAGAACACCATCGCCCGCCAGATGGCGGTCGCCGCGGACCCGTCGCTCCAGCCGGGAACGCAGGCCTTCGTGGACAAGGTGGCCGCCATCACCGCCGCCCATTCGCCCGAACTCGTCTCACAGGCCCACGCACTGCTCGACGCGCCCAAGATCTTCGGGGTGGAGATCGGCTTCAACCTTCCGGCCTTCGTTATCGCGCTCATCATCACCGCCATCCTGGTGATCGGCATCAGGGAGAGCGCCCGTTTCAACGCCACCATCGTCGCCATCAAGGTCAGCGTGGTCCTATTCGTGATCGGCCTGGGCTTCCAGTACGTCGCCAAGAGCAATTGGGGCGGCGACTGGCACAGCTTCGCTCCCTTCGGCTTCTCCGGCATAGGGGCAGGCGCCGCGTACATCTTCTTCGCCTACATCGGGTTTGACGCGGTCTCGACCACGGCCCAGGAGGCCAAGAACCCGCAGCGCGACTTGCCCATCGGCATCATCGCCTCGCTGCTGGTCTGCACCGTCTTGTACATCCTGGTGGCGGCGGTGCTGACCGGCATGGTGCCGTGGCAGGAGATCAACATCGAGGCCCCGATCGCGCGCGCCTTCATGGACCGGGGCCTGACCAGCGCCTCCCACGTCATCACCCTGGGCGCTTTGGCGGGACTGACCAGCGTCATGCTGGTCATGCTCCTGGGCCAGACCCGCGTCCTCTACTCCATGGCCAAGGACGGCCTGCTGCCCCGCAAGTTCTTCGCCGACGTCCATCCCAAATTCCGCACCCCCTGGAAGAACACCATCCTGGTGGGGTTCCTGGCGGCGGTGGTCGGTTCGCTGACCCCCATCGATGACATCGGCAAGATGGTCAACATCGGCACCCTGCTGGCCTTTGTCATCGTCTGCATCGCCGTGCTCGTGCTGCGCCAGACCAATCCCGGCCAGCATCGTCCCTTCCGCACCCCCTGGGTGCCGGTCTTGCCCATCCTCGGCATCCTCTTCAACGGCTACATGATGTACAAGCTGGGGTGGGTGAACTGGGCGCGGCTGATCGTGTGGCTGATCATCGGCCTGGTGGTGTACTTCAGCTACAGCCGGCACCACAGCCGGGTACAACGGGGCGAGCTGGGAGCGGCCGCCGAATCCGGCGACTAGAGCAGTCTTTTGCCGGGCCCTCCGCTGAGGCGGAGGGCTCTTTCTTTGTGTGTGGGTCCCGCCCGCAAGATGCGAGGCCGAGACGGCCTCTCGACGGGCGGCGAGACGCCAGCGTTACATCATCACTGTGCTGGCGAACAGGGGTGGCATACAATCGCGGTTCTCACGATGCGGGCGCTGCGCAACATCAAGATCCTGATCGCCGCCATGCTGGTGCTGATGGTGGCCGGCATGGCCGGCTTCCACTTCGTCGAGGGCTGGACGTGGTTCGACGGCTTCTACATGGTGCTGACCACCATCACCACCATCGGCTACCAGGAGGTACACCCGCTCTCGCACGCCGGACGGATCTTCAACACCTTGGTCATCATCAGCGGCGTCGGCCTGTTGTTCCTGATCATCGGAACGCTGACCCAGGCTTTGCTAGAATTCGAGCTCGGAAACCTCTACGGAAGGCGGAAGATGGAGCGGGAGATCGGCAAGCTTTCCGGCCACTACATCCTGTGCGGCGCGGGACGCGTGGGACGGAGCGCGGCGCGCGCCCTGGCGCGGGAGCCGGCGCCCTTCGTGATCATCGAGAACAGCGAGGCCAAGCTGCAGGCGCTGGACCCGGGCTGGCTGACCATGCTGGGAGACGCGACCCAGGAAAAGGTGCTGCGCGCGGCCAACATCACCCAGGCGCGCGGGCTGGTGGCGGCCACCACCACCGACGCCACCAACATCTACATCGTGCTGACGGCGCGCAGCATCTGCCCGGGGCTGCGCATCATCGCCCGGGCCAGCGAGGAGGTGGCGGAGAAGCACCTGCTCACCGCCGGGGCGGACTCGGTGATGTCGCCGTACTCCTTCGCCGGACACCGCATCGCGCAGTCGTTCCTGCGGCCGGCGGTGCTGGACTTCCTCGACATCGCCACCGGGCGCCAGGGACACCTTGGGCTGGAGATCGAAGAGGTCTTCATCGATCCCGCCTCCAGCGTGGCCGGCACCACCATCGGAGGCTCGAAGATCCGGCAGGAGCTGGGCGTGATCGTGCTGGCCATCAAGCGCAACGCCGACATGGTGTTCAACCCGGCACCGGATGACCGGATCGAGCCGGGCGATTGCCTGATCGCCATGGGCGAACCCGCCAGCCTGCGCCGGCTGGAAGAGACGGCGCGCAGCGCCCGAGGCTGACCTCCGCATGAAGATCGTCACCGCCGCCGAGATGCGCGAGAT
>DATKKJ010000025.1 GCA_035543055.1 Terriglobales bacterium
TCCAGCGGCGCCGGCAAGACCACCATGATCCACCTGATCCCGCGCTTCTTCGACGTCAGCGCCGGGCGGCTGCTCATCGACGGCCACGACGTGCGCGACCTGACCCTCGGTTCGCTCCGCGCTCAGGTGGGCATCGTGACCCAGGAGACCATCCTGTTCAATGACACGGTGCGCAACAACATCGCCTACGGGCAGCCGCACGTCTCCGACCAGGCGGTGCGCGAGGCCGCCCAGGCGGCCCTGGCCCACGACTTCATCACCGCCATGCCCGAGGGCTACAACACCGTGATCGGGGAGAAGGGCGTGCGCCTGTCGGGAGGCGAGCGCCAGCGCATCGCCATCGCCCGCGCCATCCTGAAGAACGCCCCCATCCTGATCCTGGACGAGGCCACCTCGGCGCTCGACACCGAGTCCGAGTCCCTGGTGCAGTCGGCGCTGCAGAACCTGATGGCCGGGCGCACCGTGTTCGTGATCGCCCACCGGCTCTCCACCGTGCGCCGCGCCGACCGCATCGTCGTCCTGGAGAACGGCACCATCACCGACGCCGGCACCCACGAAGACCTGCTTGGCCGCCTGGGAACGTACCGCAGGTTGTATGATTTGCAGTTCGTAGATGTTGACCAGTCGCGCGTCCCGGCCCCGAACCCATAGCCATGCCCATCCGCTCCATGACGGCGTTCGCCAGCGTCAAAGGACAGGCGCGCGAAGACCTGGGGTTCTCGCTGGCGCTCAAGTCGGTCAACCACCGCTTCCTCGACCTGCACCTGCGCATGCCGGGGCAGACCGACGCGCTGGAGATGAGGATCCGCCGCTTCCTCAAGGAAAAGCTGGCGCGCGGCCACGTGGAGCTGGTCCTGAGCATGGAGAAGGCCGCCAGCAACGGTTTCGCGCTGAACCGCGAGCTGGTGAACGGGTATGTCGCAGCCTTCCGCAGCGCCGCTCAAGAGTTCGGCATCAACGCAGAACCCGACCTGAACGCCATTCTGCGCCTGCCCGGCGCCATGGGCGGCGGGGAAGAAGCGGTGGACGAACAACTCGACGCCGCGGTCATGGCCAAGCTCGAGGAAGCCGCTGTCCTGCTCAACGCCATGCGCGATGAGGAAGGCCGGGGCATCGAACGCGAGTTGCGCGAGCGCATGACCCATCTGCAGCAGGCCAACCGCGAGATCGAGAAGCTGCGCGGCGCCGTCTCCCGCGCCTACCTGGAAAAGGTGCAGAGCCGCTTGAAGGAGCTCATCGGCGCCCACGCCGACCAGGACCGCATCCTGCAGGAAGCCGCCCTGCTGGCCGAGCGCAGCGACATCCAGGAGGAGATCGTCCGCCTCAACACCCACGTCGCCCATTTCCTGGGACTGCTGGATTCCGGCGGAGAGGTCGGCAAGAAGCTCGACTTCCTGCTGCAGGAAATGAACCGCGAAGCTAATACCCTGCTTTCCAAGACGGCGGGGGTCGCAGGCGAGGGCCTGCGCATCACCGAGCTGGGCCTGGCCATGAAGTCGGAGATCGAGAAATCCCGCGAACAGGTGCAGAACGTCGAGTGAGCGGCCTCATCTTCATCATTTCGGCGCCGTCGGGCTCGGGCAAGAGTACCCTGGTCAGTGAGCTGCGCAAGGTCGTGGCCGGCCTGGAATTCTCCATCTCCTACACCACCCGCAAGCCGCGCGGCTCCGAGCAGAACGGCCGGGAATATTATTTTGTGTCGCGCGAGGAATTCGAGCGCATGTTGCGCCGCGACGAGTTCCTGGAACATGCCGAAGTCTTCGGCAACTACTACGGGACGGCGCGGCGCTTCCTGGAAGACGCCAGGAGGCGCGGCCAGGACTTGCTGCTCGACATCGACGTGCAGGGCGCGGGGCAGATCAAAAAGCGCCTGCCGGAAGCCGTCTCCATCTTCGTGCTGCCGCCGTCGCGGGCCGAGCTGGAGCGCCGCCTGCACCGCCGCAGCGAGGCCGACGCCCATGCCGGCCACCCCGTCACCGAGGAGACCATCCAGCGCCGCCTGCACACCGCCACGAAAGAGATTGAGAAGTACCCGGACTACGACTATATTCTTGTGAACGACCGGCTGGAACAGTCCATCGACGAGCTCAAGGCCATCGTTCTCTCCGAACGTCTGACGCGCGCAGGGAAAAGTCTTACCCCGGCAGAGGCGAAGCTGGTGAGTCTGGCCGAGAGCTGCCGGCAGCAGAACATGCAGCCGCGCTTGCAGCCGATCCTCGAGTCATTCGGTTTGGCCCCGGCCCCCAGGGCAGATTGAGGTGTTTGGGCGTATGAAGCTCATGGAAGGTTTCGACAGCAATTACCGCTACATCCTGGTGGCTGCGCGGCGCGCCCGGCAATTGCAGGGGGGCGCCCGCCCGCTGGTGGAAACCCCGGCCCGCAAGCCGTGCAAGATCGCACAACAGGAGATCGAGGCCGGCAAGGTCAAGTTCGTGGTCGGCGCGCCCGAGAAGAGTGAGGCCTCGAAGGTCAGTGAACTGCTCGACCAGGCCCTCGGCGTCGTCCGATAATCGTGTAGAGACGTAGCTGGCTACGTTTCGTTGGCGTCGATCATCGAATCTCTATGAAGATCGCGCTCGGTGTCTGCGGAGGCATCGCCGCTTACAAGGCGGCGGAACTGGTGCGCCTGTTCCAGGACCGCGGAGTGCGGGTGCAGGTGATCATGACCCGGGCGGCGCAGGAGTTCGTGCGGCCGCTCACCTTCGCCGCGCTCTCCGGCGAGAAGGTCATCACCGACCTGTTCGGGCAAGGGGCGGAGCAGCCCAACATCGATTCCGCGGTCGAGCACATCGCGGTGGCCCAGTCCTGCGATGCCCTGGTGGTCGCGCCCGCGACCGCCGACACCCTCGCCAAGTTCGCTCACGGCCTGGCCGACGATTTCCTCTCCACCCTCTTCCTCGCCACCACCGCTCCCGTGGCCGTCGCTCCCGCCATGAACGTCAACATGTGGGAGAACGCCGCCACTCAGGCGAACCTGGCGAAGCTGAAAGAGCGCGGGGTCCGCGTGGTGGAGCCCGATGCCGGCTACCTGGCCTGCGGCATGACCGGGCCGGGGCGGCTGGCGGCCAACGAGAGCATCGTGGCCACGGTGATGGACATCCTGGGGGCGCACCAGGACTTCGTCGGCGAGACGGTGCTGATCACCGCCGGCCCGACCCGCGAGCCCATCGACCCGGTGCGCTTCATCGGCAATCGCTCGAGCGGCAAGATGGGTTACGCCCTGGCGGAAGCGGCGCTGCGGCGCGGCGGCAACGTCATCCTGGTGAGCGGGCCTACGGCGCTGCATGCCCCCGCGGGCGCCGAGGTCATCCACGTGGAAACCGCGGAGGCGATGCGTCAGGCGGTGCTCAAGCGCCTCCCCGAGGCATCCGTGGTCATCAAGGCGGCGGCGGTCGCCGACTACCGGCCCAAGCAGAAGTCGGAGAAGAAGATCAAGCGCTCGGGGGAGCTGGCGCTGGAACTGGAGCCGACCACCGACATCCTGGCCGAAGTGGCGCGCAAGCGCGAATCGCAGATCATCATCGGCTTCGCCGCCGAGACCGACAACGTGCTGGAGAACGCGCGCAAGAAGCTCAACGCCAAGAGCGTGGACGCCATCGTGGTCAACGACGTCTCGCGCAAAGGCATCGGCATGGATTCCGACCGCAACGCGGTCACCATCCTGACCGCGGACCAGACCATCGAAGTCCCCGAGAGCACGAAGTGGGACGTCGCACACCGCGTGCTCGACACCGTCCTGAAGCTCCGCCAGCACCGCCGGCAGCCCGCCGGCGCCCGCCGCTGAATGCCCCTCGGTCCGAAGCTCAGAGAGCACATAGCCGAGCGTGTGCGCTACTACCGCGAGCTGGGCATCTACGATCTGTATCGCCGCGAGGTAGCCAACGCAGTTGTGGCGCGGGCGCCCTCGCCCCCGAGCGCCGGAGGCGCGGAAGATCTGTTCGCCCCCGCCCGTCCTGAATCGCGCGCCGGCGATCCCGCCGATGCCCTGCGCATCATCCGGGAAGACCTGGGCGACTGCACCCGCTGCGTCCTGCACCGGCAGGGGCGCAAGCAGATCGTTTTCGGGGTGGGGAACCCGCAAGCCGAGCTGATGTTCGTGGGGGAAGGACCGGGCGCCGACGAAGACGAGCAGGGCGAACCCTTCGTGGGCCGCGCCGGCCAGTTGCTGAACAAGATGATCGCCGCCATGGGCCTGCGCCGCGAGGACGTGTACATCGCCAACGTGGTGAAATGCCGTCCCCCGGGCAACCGCACTCCGGAACGCGAGGAGTGCGACACTTGCTCGTCTTTCCTGATGCGCCAGATCGACGCCATCGGGCCCAGGGTCATCGTGGCGCTGGGGGCGGTGGCCGCCAGGAATCTGCTCGGTCTCAACGATTCCATGGCCTCGTTGCGCGGCCGCACCTACGATTTTCGCGGCTCCCGGCTGATCGTCACCTACCACCCCGCGTTCCTGCTGCGCGACCCGCGCCAGAAGGGCGAAGCCTGGAAAGATCTGCAGATCGCCATGCGCGAGCTCGGCCTGCCGGCGCCCAGGAAGTCGTCTTCGTGACCCTCGCCTTTCTTAAGGCACTCACTTGCACAAACTGCTCTGATCGACCGTGTAACCAGTGCCCTTCAGGGCACGGGTGAATGTAGCCCGGCACGTCAGTGCCGGGTATGCGTTGGTTAAGGGAAACCAGTCCCGCTAGGGACGGCTGAACGCCCGCGCTACAATGCGCCCACCATGGCGCACACATATACGAATCTTCTCTACCACTGCGCGTTCTCCACCAAGAACCGACGATCGCTGATTGCGGACAATGTCCAAGCGGAATCATGGGCCTACATGGGCGGGATTGCTCGATCCAACGATTTCAAAGCTCTGGCGGTCGGTGGCATCGACAACCATTGCCATATACTGTTGGTCCTGCCACCCACACTGCCGGTTGCTAAAGCGGTGCAGCTGATAAAGGCCGGTTCTTCGAAGTGGATGCGTGAGCACCCCGACCGGGACCAGTTTGCCTGGCAGGAAGCTTACGGCGCCTTCACCATTGGCGAATCGCAGGTGCCGCATACCATGGAATACATTCGGAACCAAAAGGAACATCACGCCCGAGTTTCGTTTGAAGATGAATTCCGTGCATTCCTACGCAAGAATCAGGTCGCTTTCGACGAACAATATGTCTTCGGATAGATGTTCAGCCGTCCCTACGGGACTGCTGCCACTTCGGCCAGCCACCCGGCACTGCGTCGCTGCGCGGCTTCGTGCCGGGCTACAATCAGCCGTCCGCTTGCGCGGACTGGGGCGGTCTGCGGAGCAAATCCTGACGGCTGGGATTAAGCCAGGCTTCGCATGACAGCCATTGCCCGCAGGGTGGGGATCAATGTAGCCCGGCACGTTAGTGCCGGGTACGTGGAGGATTGTGAGCGAACAGCCCGTCAGGGACGGTTGAACTAGCGAGCCCGCGCCTTGGATTTTTGCGGCGTCAGGGGCTGAGCGGAATACCACTGGGTGGCGACGAACATCTGGCTGTCCTTCGCCCACATATGCTCCCGCTTCAATTGGATCTTCAGGTCCGAAGTGCTGACGATCTGCGTCTCCTCGAAATGCGGGCCGGTCTCCTTGTTCTGCCGGAAGGTGAATTCGCTGCGTTGCGAGACCTCCTGCTGCGACCACGGGTCCGCTGCCAGTCCCGACTCAACCAGGTCGAGGATGGGCTCGAGTCCCCCCCCGCGCAGCTTGTAGATGACGAAGCTGGTATGGCTCGCCCCGTTCCTGGACTGGTGCTGCGCCCGGTGGACCATCACTTGTTGTGAGTTGTCTCCCGTCACCGAGCCGGCGGTGACCCGCGCTTCGTGGTACCGGTTGGGTACGACCAGGGTCTGGAGATAGCGCCAGCTCTCATCCTCCTTGACCATGAAGACCAGGTTCAGGTCCACGCCGCACTGGGTCTGCAGGTACCCGGCCTCATGGGCGCCGTCGAGACGAAGGCGGGTGAGCGACACCTCCTTACAGCCCTTCAATGATTCTGAGGAAAGATGCAATGCCGTCCCCAGGTCGCGGGCGCGGGCCAGGAGGCTGCGGGTCTTCTCGTCCGCACTGTCTTCGCAGGCGCTGCGTTCGGCGACACATCCGGAAGCCGCGAGGTCCTTCTCCAGGCTGTCGAGCGACTTGGCGAGAGCCTCCGGCGCGAATGCCGGCGCCGCCTGGGCAAAGCCGGCCGTGACTGCCGCCGATACGAGGAGTAGCAAGACGGAAAGTGTCCTGACAGTCATGACGCGCTCCGCACGATGGTCGTGATGGCTTCACCATATTAGGCCAGCAGGCTGAGCCCCGCGCCAGCATTAGCTTCTGGGCGAGATCCCTGGGCGGCCCGTGCTCGCACAGCTGACGCCCGAGGATGGGGTAGGCAGCAACAATTCTGTCGTCGGGGAGGAGCTGCGGACTACCTCTCGTTTTGCCGGTCAGGCGAACAAAAAGCGCACGCTTGTGCGAAGGCGATTTCACAACGATTACGACCGCCGAGTGATGTTCAGAATCGCCGTACATAACCTGAGACCAGTTTGAAGCCGTTCTCGGACAAAGGCTTTGTTACACGATTGAGATTGGAGCGAATCTGCGCGTAGAACGTCGTGTACTCGTCATGGTCAGCGTAGATTACAAAGGGTTTGGGCTGCGGAACGAACAGGAAGTCCACCCAATCACTCAGTGCGGCGTACAGAAGCTCCTCAACTTCTTTCTTGCCAGAGGCGGTCACCGTTGAATCGCGCCGGTACTGCGGCGATAGGTCATAACCGGCAAGCAGAGCGTCAAGGTGCTTAGGCTCGAAGACCCACGTATCAACGGTTAGGGATGCTTTTTCTACTGGTTTCATCGCTGAAGCAATTGTCTCCACGAACCGGCGCACATCTTTCAGCGGAGTTAAGAAGGTCTGCTGGAACTTCCAAGCGGTACGCCCAAATTTGTTGATTGTGCCGGGAGCCTCAGACCACATCATCGGCTTGCGTCTCCAACCGTTAAGGCTCCGGGAAGCATACAGCAGGCCACCCAACTGTAGGCAGTGATTGTTGTGAACAGCCGTTATCACAAGTTACGCCTTGGCACCCCACACCTAGTACC
>DATKKJ010000026.1 GCA_035543055.1 Terriglobales bacterium
GCTTCGTCAGCGAGCTCGCCGGAGATGAATCGCTCTCCCGCCGTCCCATGCAACGCATCATCGAGCCGCTCAGCGCCATGGGCGCCCGCATCGAGAGCTCGAATGGGCGGCCCCCTCTGCGCATCAGCGGCGGGCGTTTGAAAGGCATCTCCTACAAGCTTCCCGTGGCCAGCGCCCAGGTAAAGAGCTGCCTGCTCTTCGCCGGCCTGCTGGCCGAAGGAGAGACCCAGGTCGAAGAGCCGCTGCGCACCCGCGATCACGGCGAGCTGGCGCTCAGGGCCTTTGGCGCCGAGGTCTCGCGCCAGCGCAACCGCGCCACCATCGCCGGCGGACAGAAGCTTCACCCCATCGAAGCCGCCATACCCGGCGACATCTCCTCGGCGGCATTCTTTCTCTGTGCGGCCGCTCTATTCCCGGAATCGAATCTGGTGATTGACGACCTGCTGCTGAACCCCACCCGCGCCGCTATCCTCGACGTGCTGGCGGCGATGGGCGTGCGTAGCGCCATCCTGAAGGCGGAAGAGCGCCACGGCGAGGTAGTGGGCTCCATCGCGGTCCAGCCCGGACACATGCGCGGGGCCACTATCGCCGGCGCCCAGTCGGCGCTGCTCATCGACGAGCTGCCGGTGCTGGCCGCCATCGCGCCCTACACCGAGGAGGGGGTCGAGATCCGCGACGCCCGCGAGCTGCGGGTCAAGGAGTCCGACCGCATCGCGGCCGTCGCTCGCAACCTGCGCGCCATGGGCGCCGAGGTCGAGGAACGTGAAGACGGCTTGCGCGTCCCGGGACGCCAGAGGCTGCGTGGGGCGGAAGTGGATGCCATGGGCGATCACCGCATCGCCATGGCCTTCGCCGTCGCCGCCCTCCGCGCCCAGGGCGAGACCGTGATCCGCGGCGCCGATTCGGCCCGCATCTCCTTCCCCGCTTTCTTCAACACTCTCGACGCCGTTGTCGAGCGGTGACTATACTGATACCGAGGTGGGTGCGTAGCTCAGCTGGTAGAGCAATGCCCTTTTAAGGCATGGGTCGCAGGTTCGAATCCTGCCGCACTCACCATTTGCTATGGCGCCTGCGTGCAACGCGATGCGGTCGCCGGCGGCGACTGCCTTGATCATCCTGGCCGTGGCCCTGTCTGCTCCGGCAGGTGGGTCGCGGCAGAAGAGCCAGCCTCGGGTCGTCACTCGGACGCGGCTGGTGGCCCTTTACTCGGACCTCGAGAGCCAGCTGGCGGCGGCGGCGCAGAAGGGCGACAAGGCCAGGCTCGAGCAACTGCTCAGCGACGACTTTGAGCAATGGTCGCCGGAGCCTCCCGGTGATCCCATCCCGCGGGAAGACTGGATGGCGGCCTACCATCCCACCAGCTTCACCACCAGCCAGATGGCGGTGCGCGCTTTCGGAGACACCGATGTGGCCAGCTTCGTCCTGCACCAGAAGGGCGCCTTCGGGGACAAGGACTTGAGCGGCGACTTCTTCGTGGTGGACGTCTGGCGACGGGAGGGGAACGCCCCCCGGCTCGCCTCACGATATATCTCGAAATCCTCGAAGTGGAGCGCGCCATCGGCCTCTCCGACGGGCAAACGCTGAACGAGTAACCACCCCCCCGATCGGGCCGACTGCCGGTCTTTGTTCTAGGCGGCTGCGGCCACCTTGAACTCCGGATACTTGGTTGCCGGAGCGCCATGGATCATGGTGTAGGCGTATTCGACGCCTACGCCGTACGCGCCGAGGTGCTCCTTCACGATCTCGATGACCGCGTCGTAGGTGTCCTTCTCCGCCCAGTCGCGTTGCCACTCCAGCATGGTGGACAGCGCCGTGACCGGTTTCGCGCCGGCCTGGACCACGCGCTTCATGGCGTTGTCGTGGGAGAGTTGGTTGACGTCCCCACAGCAGTCCTCCACGACATATACCTCGTAGCCGTCATGGATGGCTTGGATGGTCGGCAAGGCCACGCAAGTCTCGGTCCAGAGCCCGGAGAGGACGATCTTCTTGCGTCCGGTCTTCTCGATGGCGGCGACGAAGTTCTTGTCGTCCCACGAGTTCATCGTAGTGCGCTCGACCGGCTTCTGGTCGGGGAAGACGGCCTGGATCTGCGGCCACATGTACCCGCTGAAGCTCTTGGTCTCGACGGTGCTCAGGACGACCGGCACGTCGAAGACCCGGGCGGCTTTGGCGAGCACGATGTTGTTGTTGATGATGGTCTGGCGGTCGAAATTGGCGACCCCAAACAGCATCTGGGGTTGGAGGTCGATGATCGCTACCACGCTGTTGTCAGGCGTGAGCAATCCCTTTTCGCTGCGCTTGCTGCGAGTCGTCTTACGGGCCATAACGTCCTCCTGGAAGAAGTTGATGAGACCCCACACTTCAATATTCGGCGAATGCGTCGTCGGGGTAGCAGTAGAGCCAGCGCTCTCCCGGCTCGGCCGAGGCGATGACCGGATGTCCGCCGGCGCGTGCGTGCTTGCTGGCGTGCTGATTGGGCGAGCTGTCGCAGCACAAGGTGGCTCCGCACTGCTGGCAGGTCCGAAGGTGGACCCAGGGGGAGCCGGTCTTCACGCACTCGGCGCACTCGCGGCGCTGGGCATGCTTGACGCGCTTGATGGCGCCGAGATGAGCGCAGGCGGCAGCTGGAGGCATAAGCCGCTCCTTGTTATTCGGCCAGGACCTGGTGCACGAAGGAGACCGCGATCGAGCCTTCCCCCACGGCAGAGGCGACGCGCTTGACGTTGCCACAACGGACGTCACCCACGGCAAACACTCCCGGCAGGCTGGTTTCCAGGTGATGCGGCGGACGCGCCAGGGGCCAGCGTGCCGTCTTCAGATCATCCGGCGTCAGGTTCTGCCCAGTCTTGATGAACCCCTTGTCATCGAGAGCGACGCAGCCGTTGAGCCAGGCGGTGTTGGGAGTGGCGCCCATCATCAGGAACACATGGCGGATGTCGCGGACCTCGATCTGTCCCGTCTGGTTGTTGCGCCAGCGGACGCATTCCAGATGGTCGCGTCCGTCGAGGACGATGATCTCGGTGCGGGTACGCAGAGTGATGTTTGGGGTCTCCTCGATGCGCCGGATGAGGTAGCGTGACATGGTGTCGGCCAATCCGCCCGAGCGGACCAGCACGTGTACGTGCTTCGTCCTCTGGGCCAGGAAGACCGCCGCCTGACCGGCAGAGTTCCCGCCGCCCACTACGACGACTTCTTCGTTCTCGCACAACTGCGCCTCGACGAAGGTGGCCGCGTAGTAGATGCCGGTGCCCTCGAACTGGGACAGGTTCTGGAGCGGCAGCTTGCGATACTGGGCGCCGGTGGCGATCACCACAGTCCGGACGGGCACGCGAGCGCCGTCGGCGAGCTCGACCGCATAAGGTTTGCGGTCGCAGGTCAGCCGGGTGGCGCCACGAGTGACCAAGACCTGCGCGCCGAACTTCTGCGCCTGGTGATAGGCGCGCGCGGTGAGTTCGGCGCCGCTCACTCCGGTGGGGAAGCCGAGGTAATTCTCGATCTTGGAACTGGAGCCGGCCTGGCCGCCGGGCGAATTCGCTTCCAGGACCAGGACATCGAGGCCTTCGGAGGCGCCGTACACGGCGGCCGCCAGTCCCGAAGGGCCGCCGCCAATCACCACCAGGTCGCGCACCTGGGTCTCGTCGATCGCGTCGTTGTAGCCGAGACAATCGGCGATCTGCTCATTGCTCGGATTGCGGAGCACGGTTTGCCCCCGGCAGATCACCACCGGGACATCGGCAGCGGAAATATGGAACTGGTCCAGGAGGTGCTCGACATCGGCGTCGCGCTCTAGGTCCAGGTAAGAATAGGGGTGGCCGTTGCGCATCAGGAACTCTTTGATGCGCAGGGTGCCGGCCGAGTGATTCGATCCCACCAGCACGACGTCGCCGATGCCGTGGGCGATCAGGTGCACGCGGCGCAGGATGAAGGCGCGCATGAGGATGTCGCTGAGCTCGGCGTCGCCCTGGATCATTCGCACCAGGTGCTCGCGGTCCACCTCGATGACTTCGCCGGCCTTGATGACCCGCATGCGCACCAGGGTCCTGCGGCCGGAGAGCATGTTGACCTCGCCAGTGAACTGGCCCGGCCCGTGAGTGGTGATGTGGGTCTCGGTCGTGCCCATGGGACGAACGATCTCGAGCTCGCCCGCCGTGACGACGAAGAAGGGCACGACCTTGTCTCCCTGCTCGACCAGGACCTCGCCGGCGTGGGTCGGCCGCGCGCGCCCTTGGGCGGCGATGCGAGCGATCTGCGCCGCGCTCAGGACGGGAAAGGTCTGGGTCGCTGCATCGAGGGCGCTCGGGATTGGCCAGGTAGACATCGGTTGGACTCCAGTCACTTGCCGCATAACCGCCTTGTCTCTCCCTGCAGAGACAAGGCGGGATGAGCCGAATCACAGGTTCTAGGCAGCCGCCTCTTCCGCCCGCTCGAAGAATGCCAGCAGTTCGCCGTTGACCTGGTCCTTCAGGGTCGAGCACAAGCCGTGCGGAGCGCCGGGGATCACCTTGAGCGTCGCCCCCTTGACCAGCTTGGCCGACAGCAGGGCCGAGGCGGCGATGGGGACGATCTGATCGTCATCTCCATGCAGGATGAGCGTGGGCACGTCGACCTTCTTCAGGTCCTCGGTGAAGTCGGTTTCCGAGAACGCCTTGATGCAGTCGTACGCGGCTTTGAAGCCGGCCTGCATGCCTTGCAGCCAGAAGGAATCGCGAATGCCCTGCGAGACCTTGGCGCCCGGTCGGTTGAAGCCGTAGAAGGGCAAGGTGAGGTCCCGAAAGAACTGGGAGCGGTCGGCGAGGACGGCGGCGCGAATCTGGTCGAAGGTCTCGACGGGCTGGCCGCCGGGATTGGCCGCGGTTTTCAGCATCAGGGGCGGCACCGCGCCGATGAGCACAGCCTTGGCCACGCGCTTGGTGCCGTGTCGGCCGATGTAGCGGGCAACTTCGCCTCCGCCGGTGGAATGGCCGACGTGGATGGCGTCGTGGAGGTCCAACTTCTCGACCAGTGTCGCCAGGTCGTCGGCATAGGTGTCCATGTCATTGCCGTTCCACGGCTGGCTGGAGCGGCCATGCCCGCGGCGGTCATGGGCGATGCAGCGGTAGCCCCGGTCGGCGAGGAACAACATCTGGTCTTCCCAGGCGTCGGCGCTGAGAGGCCAGCCGTGACTGAACACTACGGGTTGGCCGGTGCCCCAGTCTTTGTAATAGATCTGGGTGCCGTCTTTGGTGGTGATGGTGGGCATGAGGTTCTCTCCTTTTGATTATTTCTCCGCAGTTTCGGTGGACCAGCCAATGAAGGCTGGAGGGCTCACGCGGCGCCGCGCTTGGACACCGCGCGCAGCGGTTCGATGCGAAAACGTTTGGCAGCCAGAACGGTGAACCCGAGGAAGACCAGCAGGACCACCGACTGGGCGGCCAGGAAGGGCAGCTCTTTCTGGGTCGGCGCCAGCGCTTTCAACGCGGGCACCTTCAGGAATGCCTGCACAACGGCGACAAAGACGTTGAGATAAAGCGCCAGGGAAGCGCAAATCACGTACACCGCCCACCAGGGGCCGGCCAGCCGCCGGCTATAGCGCGCGAAGATCGCGATGGCCAGCACCACCAGCGAGATTCCTCCGACTACATGCGAGGGCAGCAGTTGATGGAACGGGAAGCCGTATCCCGTGACGCTGGTCGCAACCGTCGTGGCCAGGAAGAGCCCGGTCCAGCCATCGAGGCGCTTGCCGCTCAGCAAGCCCCAGAGAACGACAATTCCCGAACCGATCCCCGCCAGACTCAACGCTACGTGGATGAGGAGCAACGCATTCATTGGGAGCCTCCTGAAAAAGCCGCCCCCTAAG
>DATKKJ010000027.1 GCA_035543055.1 Terriglobales bacterium
CACTCGTCGAAGGCCATGATGATGTCCGCACCCAGATCGATCTGCGCCTGGGTGGCCGTTTCCGGCGACAGGAAGAGCGACGAGCCGTCCAGGTGCGAGCGGAACGAGACGCCCTCTTCCGTGACTTTGCGCAGGTCGGAGAGGGAGAACACCTGATAGCCACCGGAGTCGGTGAGCAGGGCGCGGTCCCAGGCCATGAAGCGGTGCAGGCCTCCCAGCTTGCGAACCTGCGTCGTTCCCGGCCGGAGCAACAGGTGGTAGGTATTGCTGAGCAGGATGTTGACGCCCAGCTCTTCCAGCAGGTGCTGGGGCACGCCCTTGACCGTCGCCAGCGTCCCCACAGGCATGAAGACGGGGGTCTCCACCTCGCCGTGGGGCGTGATGAGGCGGCCGGCGCGGGCCGGGCCGCAGGTGGCCTCGATGCGGAATTCCAGGGACATGGGGGTTTGATTCTATCCGAGGTCTCTCCAAACCTATTGGCGTCATGCTGAGCGGCCCTAGCCGCGAAGCATCTCGCGTGGATCGCAAATGGATCGCCGCTGCACGCGAGCTCCTTCGGCGCTGAAGCGCTTCAGGATGACGCCTTTTTGCCGCACGGAAGGGTTAGAATGGCTCATATGAGCGCGGCAGCCAATTCGGCCAAAGCGGCGGCCATCGCGGTGGTGTTCGGCGTCGTGTCGGCCGCGTTCCTGGCGGTGCCCTTGTGGTTCCTGCTGGGGTTCTTCTTCGTGGTCTTCGGCGGCCACGTCAGCCGGGTCCAGATCTACATCGCCGTCCCCTGCGGCATCGCCTTCGGCGCCTGGGTGGGCGCGATGGCCTTCGACTACTTCCGCAAAGGCCTGGCGCACGACGAGCAGCGAACACGAACACGCCTGGTTTGATTCCCTCTTTCCACCGGCATTAAACTCAAGTTTTTGCGCACGGACGGGCCAAGCGGCTGTCCCACACAGGTTCTCATATGGCAGAGATGATCAGAATCAGGTTTCCCGACGGCAGCGAGAAGGAGGTGCCCAAGGGCACCAACGCGATGGAGATCGCGAAATCCATCAGCCCCCGGCTGGCCCAGGCGGCACTGGTGGCCAAGGTCAAGCCGCTGGGGTCGTCGAACGGCGACCGGCTGGTGGACCTGACCCGGCCCCTGGAGCAGGACGCCGAAGTCCGCATCCTCACCGAGAAGGACCCGGAGGCGCTCGAAGTCTTCCGCCATTCGTCGGCGCACCTGCTGGCGGCGGCGGTACTGGAGTTGTTCCCCGAGACCAAGCTCGGCCATGGCCCCGCCACCGAAAGCGGGTTCTTCTATGACTTCTACCGCGAGAAGCCCTTCACCCCGGAGGACCTGGACAAGATCGAGAAGAAGATGGCGGAGCTGGTGCAGCAGGACATCCCCTACGCCCAGGACTTCCTGCCGCGCAAGGAGGGGCTGGAGAGGTTCAAGGCGGAGGGCGATTTCATGAAGTGCCATTTCATCGAGCAGTTCACCGCGCCCGAGGAGAAGATTTCGCTCTACCGCACCGGCAAGTTCGTGGACTTCTGTCGCGGGCCGCACCTGCCTTCGACCGGCAAGATCAAGGCCTTCAAGCTGCTCAACATCGCCGGCGCCTACTGGCTGGGGAACGAGAAGAACCCGCAGCTGCAGCGCATCTACGGCACCTCGTTCTATTCCAAGAAGGAGCTGGACGAGTTCCTGCACAAGATCGAGGAGGCGAAGAAGCGCGACCACCGGGTGCTGGGCAAGCAGCTCGACCTGTTCTCCATCCAGGAGCTGGCCGGGCCGGGGCTGATCTTCTGGCACCCCAAGGGCGGGCTCATCCGCAAGGTGATGGAGGACTGGCTGCGCGAGGAGTACCTGAAGCGCGGCTACGCCCTGGTGTACACGCCGCACGTCGCCCGCCGCCAGCTGTGGCAGACCTCGGGACACGAGGGCTATTACGTCGAGAACATGTTCGACGTCATGGAGCTGGACGACGCCGAGTACCGCATGAAGCCCATGAATTGCCCCTTCCACATCCTGATCTACAAGGATGCGCTGCGCTCCTACCGCGACCTGCCCATCCGCCTGGGCGAGCTGGGCACGGTGTACCGCTACGAGCGCTCGGGGGTGATGCACGGGCTGCTGCGTGTCCGCGGCTTCACCCAGGACGACGCTCACATCTTCTGCACCCCGCAGCAGATCGAAGACGAGATCGTGGGCTGCATGGATTTCGCCCTGGCCGTGCTGCACACCTTCGGCTTCGAGGAGTTCCAGGTGGAGCTCTCTACCTGGAACCCGGAAGACCGCAAGAACTTCCTGGGCAGCGATGAGCAGTGGACGCTGGCCAACCGCTCGCTGGAGAGCGCGCTGCAACGGCGCAACATCGAGTACAAGATCATCCCCGGGGAGGCTGCGTTCTACGGCCCCAAGATCGACGTCAAGCTGGTGGACGCCATCGGCCGGCTGTGGCAGCTCTCCACCATCCAGTTCGATTTCAACCTGCCGCAGCGTTTCGCGCTGGAGTACGTGGGCGAGGACGGGCAGCGGCATCAGCCGTTGATGGTGCATCGCGCGCTCTACGGCTCGGTGGAGCGCTTCTTCGGCGTGCTCATCGAGCATTATGCCGGGGCGTTCCCGGTGTGGCTGTCGCCGGTGCAGACGGCAATCGTGCCTATCAGCGAGCGGCACCTGGAGTACGCCAACAAGGTCGCGGAGCAGTTGAAGGCCGCCGCTGTGCGGGTCGAGGTGGACGGGCGCAACGAGAAGATGAATGCCAAGATCCGCGAGCACGCGCTGCAGAAGGTGCCGTTCATCCTGGTGGTCGGCGACAAGGAAGCCGAGGCGGGCAAGGTCAACGTCCGCACCCGGGGCAAGGAAAAGACCGAGGACATGGCGGCAGCGGAGTTCGTGGCCAAGATCGCGAAGCTGATCGCCGACAAGGCGCCGTCGGTATGAAGCAAATGACTCTAGACCGAGTGTTCACGTTTGGCGATAAACTGAGTTTCCTCATTCCTCACGACTGGATCGAAGAGGAAGAAGATGGCAACTATTTGTATCACCTCCCGAAATGCCGTTCCGGCTGGTTCCGTGCCAGCCTCTTCACACTCAAGTCTACTGGTATGGCGAGCCGACAACGCATCGTTCACGAGATGCGCTCCGACCCAGAGGAGGAGGGGCGTGAGTTCTTCGAAGCTGGAGACAATGTCGTCGAAGCGTGGGTGAACCACACTACTCAGGACGGCGTGGACATTGCCGTGTACTACTGGGCTGTTGGTAATTGTCCCTCCTCAAATGCGCAAATGAAGGCGCTTTTTTCGTACACGGTTCTCGAAGAGGATGTAGGCAAGCCGGAAACCGATGCCATGCTCCAGCTCCTGGAAGAACTCACCTCCACCGCACAGTTCAAGGCTCCGACGCCGTCCTAGGCCTTGCGGTCTGACTTCGGAGAGCGGCAGTTGTCAGCTATTGCTGAACTCGGTTCCACAGGACACGCCGGTGCTGATTAGGAGTAGAGTAGGCCCATGCGCGACCATCGGTTCCCCGGTCCCCGCGGCGGCGCCTCGTGGAGAGTCCGTCTCATCGGCTGCCTGGTGGTCTTGCTTTATGCGGTGAGCATGCTGGGCGTGCTGCGCGTATTGGCCCAGGAGTCGAAGCCTGCCACCCCGCCTCCGCCGGCCGTGCCCGGGGGATTGCAGGACCTGGTCCGGGAACAATTCGGAGAATGCTTCAAGGTCTCCATGGAGCGCACGACTATCGGGGTGAAGTATCTGCATCCGCAGGCGGGGCTGCCCTGGCGGCCGTTCCTGGCCGCCGACCTGGACGGCGACGGCGTCGAGGACGCCGTGATCGTGGCCCGCTGCGCCACGCCCATGGCGGACGCCGGCGGATATGAGTACAAGGTCGTGGACCCGTACTTCGCCAACTACGGCTACGGCGACCCCCGCATCACCGGCCAATTCAACGCCTCCGACCCCAACCGGCAGAACCTGATCCTGATCATCCACGGCGAAGGCAAGGAAGCCTGGCGCGCCAGCAAGCCCAAGGCGAAGTTCGTGGTCATCAACGCGCCCTTCGATTCCCTGAACCTGACCAAGGTGGCGCGCAAGAAGGGCGTCATCGTCCCCGCAATCAGCCTGGTGGAGACCGAGGGCCTGGTTTCCAGCCTCTTCTGGGACGGCAAGAAGTGGCATTGGCAGGAAGCCACCAACACGCAATAGCTCCGCAGCCTACCCCCGCTTGAAACTTCGAAGGTGAGACTTCATGATGTCCCGGTCATGGGGAGGACATCATGCTGGAAATGGAAGCGGTGCGCATCGAGTTCCCTTCCGACGCCAACGTCATCATCGGGCAGACGCACTTCATCAAGACCATCGAAGACATCTACGAGGCGGTCACCACCACGGTGCCGGGCGGGCAGTTCGGGGTAGCGTTCAACGAAGCCTCGGGGCCGTGCCTGGTGCGCGCCGACGGCAACGACGAAGAACTGAAGCAGGTGGCGATCCGGAACGCGCAGGCCATCGCCGCCGGACACATCTTCGTGCTCATCCTGCGCAAGGCCTATCCTATCAACTTGCTGAACACCATTCGCGCCGTGCCCGAGGTGTGCTCGATCTACTGCGCCACTGCCAACCCCCTGGAAGTCATCGTGGCCAGGAGCGGTCAGGGACGCGGCATCCTGGGTGTCATCGACGGCAGCGCGCCCAAGGGTGTCGAGGGGCCGAACGACATCGTGGCGCGGAAGGAGTTCCTGCGAAAGATCGGGTACAAACGCTAGCTGCCAGGAGGCAGGCGGCAGGGCTCCGCTTTTTCCTGCCTCCTGCTTCCTGCCTCCTGCCTCCTGCCTGGTTGGTTGATTTGTGACACGCATCACACGCTGCTGGCCGCCCCGGCCATCTATAATCGGCAGCCTATGAAGCTGGAAGAAAAACTCCAAGAGTTGAAGAAGCGCGATTCCCTGGCCGAGGCCGGCGGGGGCGAGGAACGCCGCGCCAAGCAGCACAAGGAAGGCAAGATGTCGGCGCGCGAGCGCATCGCCTTCCTGCTCGACGAAGGCACCTTCGAAGAGACCGACAAGCTGGTCACCCACCGCTGCACCGACTTCGGCATGGGCGAGCAGAAGACCTACGGCGACGGCTTCGTCACCGGCTACGGCCGCATCGAGGGCCGGCTGGTCTTCGTCTTCGCCCAGGACTTCACCGTCTTCGGCGGCTCGCTGTCGGAGGCCAATGCTTCCAAGATCGTGAAGATCATGGACACCGCCATGCGCGTGGGCGCGCCGGTGATCGGCCTGAACGACTCCGGCGGGGCGCGCATCCAAGAAGGCGTGATGTCGCTGGCCGGCTACGCCGACATCTTCCTGCGCAACACCCTGGCTTCCGGCGTGGTGCCGCAGATCTCGGCCATCCTCGGTCCCTGCGCCGGCGGCGCCGTGTACTCGCCCGCCATCACCGACTTCATCCTCATGGTGGACAAGACTTCGTACATGTTCATCACCGGCCCGGACGTCATCAAGGCGGTCACCCTCGAGGAGGTCACCAAGGACAAGCTGGGCGGGCCGGAGACGCACAACGAGGTCTCGGGCGTGGCCCACTTCCGGGCACATGACGATGCCGAGTGCCTGTCCATGATCCGCGAGCTGCTCAGCTTCATCCCCTCGAACAATCTCGAGGACCCGCCGCGCAAGCCCTGCACCGACCCCATCGACCGCGCCGACGTCCGGCTCGACACCATGGTTCCTTCGGAATCCAACAAGCCCTACGACATCAAGGACGTGATCAACGCAGTGATCGATGACGGCTACTTCTTCGAGGTGCACGAGCACTACGCCAGGAACATCGTGGTCGGTTTCGCGCGGCTCAACGGTCGCAGCGTGGGCGTGGTCGCCAACCAGCCGGCGGTGCTGGCCGGATGCCTCGACATCGACGCCTCGGTCAAGGGCGCGCGCTTCGTGCGCTTCTGCGACGCCTTCAACATCCCGCTCATCACCTTCGAGGACGTGCCCGGCTTCCTGCCCGGCACCAAGCAGGAGTACGGCGGCATCATCAAGCACGGCGCCAAGCTGCTGTACGCCTTCGCCGAGGCCACCGTGCCCAAGATCACGGTCATCACCCGCAAGGCCTATGGCGGCGCGTACTGCGTCATGGCCTCCAAACACATCCGCTGCGACGTGAATTACGCCTGGCCGACGGCAGAGGTCGCGGTCATGGGGCCGGAGGGCGCGGTGGACATCGTGTACAAGCGCGAGCTGTCCAAGGCGGCGAGCAAAGAGGAAGAGCGGCAGAAGCTGATCGAGCAGTTCCGCGACCGCTTCGCCAATCCCTATGTGGTGGCTGAGCGCGGCTATGTGGACGCCGTCATCCAGCCGCGCGAGACCCGCAAGAAACTCATCGACGCACTGGAGATGCTCGACACCAAGCGCGACAAGAACCCCCCTAAGAAGCACGGGAACATTCCGCTGTGAGGGCATACAGTCGGCCACTTGAATTCCTGATCCTTTGAGCCGTACACTCATAGGCGAATAAAAAGCGAATATGGAAGTGTCCCTGCCAGAACCGATTGAGGATGGCTTGCCTACGCCGGAGGTAGGACCCTGGGCTGAAGACAAGTATCGAATTGTCTCGATGTACTCGGGTATGTTTGCGACGGGGATGAAGAAGAAATGGCATGCGCGGGTTTACATCGACTTGTATTCGGGCGCAGGGCAAGTGCGCGTCAAGAGCACGCCTCGCTTACTGTTCGGCTCCCCTTTGTTGGCGCTGCAAGTCCGAGATCCCTTCGACAAGTACGTATTCTGTGAGGAAGACCCAACACTCCTCAAGGCCTTGGAAGCGCGCTCTAAGAGAATCGCTCCTCAGGCCGCAACATCATTCATTCCCGGAAGTTGTGACGAACGGGTCAAGGATATCGTTGCAGCGATACCTTTACCTTCAAAGAACCAGACTGTATTGAGCCTTTGCTTCGTCGATCCATTCCACTTGGGTCTTCACTTTCAAACACTCGAAACACTTGCGGCAAGGTTTACGGACTTCCTTGTCCTACTTTGCTTTGTATATGGATGCGAACAGGAACTATGAGCTTTATCACCAAGAGAAGTCGAAGAAAGTGGACTTGTTCTTGGGGGATTCTAAATGGCGACAGCAATGGGCAAAGTCACAGGCTGCAGGCATCTCCTTCCCCATGTTCCTTGCTGATGCATTCTCCGAGAGAATGGAAAGTTTGGGCTACCTTCCCCCGCCCAGAATGAAAATCGTTCGTTCCAACGAGAAGAATCTGCCGTTGTATCATCTCGCGATCTTCTCGCGGCATACGCGGGCATACGAATTCTGGGGTGATGTCTTGAAATACAGCACCGACCAACTCGGACTTGGCTTCTGAGGTTCCGATGTCACTAAACTCTTCGATCGAGTGGACGGACGCTACCTGGAATCCAGTGCGCGGCTGCACGAAGGTCAGTCCGGGCTGTAAGCACTGTTACGCGGAAACGTTCGCAGAGCGATTCAGGGGCGTTCCCGGCCATCCCTACGGGCAAGGGTTCGACTTACGACTGGTCCCCGAAAAACTGACCGAGCCTCTCGCCTGGCATTCTCCGAAGCTAGTGTTCGTGAATTCGATGAGTGACCTTTTTCATGAAGGAGTACCCGACGCCTATATCGAAGCCGTCGCCCGGGTCATGGCAGTTGCCAACTGGCATACGTACCAAGTTTTGACTAAGCGCTCTGAGCGGATGCGCAATCTCTTGAAAACGCGGTTGCGCTTTGCCGCGGAGGAACCGCACATTTGGTGGGGCGTCAGCGTCGAGAACCGTGAATACGGCGTTCCTCGAATCCATGACTTGCAGAATTCCCCTGCGGAAGCAAGATTCCTATCAGTGGAACCGCTGTTGGAACACCTCGGTGAAATCGATCTTTCCGGAATTAGCTGGGTGATCGTCGGCGGAGAAAGCGGCCCCGGTGCGAGGCGGTTGGAACGCGAGTGGGTCGTTTCATTGCGGAACCAGTGTCGGATGTGCGGTGTACCCTTCTTCTTTAAGCAGTGGGGCGGGACAAGAAAGAAGAGGCACGGACGTTTGTTGGATGGGAGAACCTATGACGAGTACCCGAGGCGAGTCAGCACTGCGGTGCCGTCCCCCGACCAACGTGGTTCAATCGCCAGTCTCCTTTCCCGATTCGTCAATGCCGTGCTTAGTCCCGGTGGAATGCAAGAAATCTCTGTCATGATCTAACTGCGACGGCCTCCCGTCCGTCCCCTTTTCCCTCTTGACCCGCTCACTGCTGTGCCACTACTCTTCCGCCGCTTCCAACCGGGCTCATTCCAAGACAACATCAGGAGGACGTATGCGAAAGATCCTCTTCCTGGGGCTAGTTGCGGCCTGTGCTCTGGCGGTCTATGCCCAGCAACACGGCATGGCGCCGAAGATCGAAGGCCAGGCGGCGGCCGGCGTGATGAAGCCGTCGCAGGGCTACGATGTGCACGTGCTCGCGCCTCATCTGGTGGATGGCAAGCAGATGGGGCCTTACCATCACTATTGCAAGGTACATGCCCCGGACCCGATCATCGTCTGCCTCATCTACGACGAGGCCGAGCCCAATGCCCTGCTCTCGCAGGTGGAGTGGATCTACGCCAAGAAGCTCACCCGCAACCAGGTCAGCCTCAAGGACTGGAACAGGAACTGGCACGACCACCAGATCGAGATCTCCGGCGGCCGGGTGAAGGTGCTGGACATGCCCGAGGCCGATGCGAAGAAGGTGGCGGAGCTGGTCTCCACCACCGACGTACTCATCTACAACTTCTACTTCGACGGCAAGGTCCCGAACGGCAAGATGAGCATCGCCCAGGCGGTGGGCCACAAGCCCATGACCGAAGCGGAGTGGAAGAGCTACGAAAAGAAATAGCGCAGGCAGCAGTCGGCAGCTTTGTCGAGCTACTAACTACCAGCTACTAGCTGCTATTTTTTCTTCAGCTCTTC
>DATKKJ010000028.1 GCA_035543055.1 Terriglobales bacterium
GCGCCAGCTCCCAACCAATCGGAATGGGTGCAGATCACTGATTTCACCGACTCCGCCGTCTCCCCCGCCCTATCTCCCGACGGCCGCATGCTTGCCTTCATCCGCGGCGACGATACCTTCTTCGGGCCCGGCCAGGTCTACGTGAAGATGCTCCCCGATGGCGACCCCGTCCAGTTGACTCACGACGAACGCAATAAGATGAGTCCGCAGTTTTCTCCGGACGGTTCGCGCATCGCTTATACCACTGCCACGGAGTTCGATACCTGGGTCGTTCCTGTGCTCGGCGGCGAGCCTCGCCGGATGCTGCCCAATGCCTCGGGCCTGACTTGGACCGATCCCGGCCACATCCTGTTCTCCGAGATCCAAAGCGGTCTTCACATGCTTCTGGTCACCGCCGACCAGAACCGCACTGGCACACGCGACGTGTATGTTCCCCCGCAGGAGCGCGGCATGGCACACCGCTCTGCCCTTTCTCCCGACGGCAAGTGGGTCCTCGTGGTCTCGATGGACAATGCCGGCTGGTTGCCCTGCCGCCTGGTCCCCTTCGACGGCGGCTCTCTGGGACGGGTCGCGGGCCCGAAGGGCGCCTGCACACACGCCGCGTGGTCACCGGATGGGAACTGGATGTACTTTAGCGCCGCCGTCCACGGGGTCTTCCATCTATGGAGACAGCGTTACCCCGATGGCCCTCCAGAGCAGATCAGCTCCGGCGTGACCGAGGAGGAAGGCATCGCGATCGCACCCGACGGCAAGTCCCTCATCACCTCGGTCGGCACGGCAGAGAGCTCGATATGGCTGAGCAACGGCCGCAGCGAACGTCAGGTCTCCTCCGTTGGATACGGAGATGCTCCTCGCTTCTCCGCCGACGGCAAGACCCTGTACTACCTCACCCGGACCAGCCAGGCTGCCACCTCGATACGGACCGGCGAAGGCGAGCTGTGGGCCTCCAATGTGGCTTCGGGCCGTTCCGAACGTCCTTTCCCGGGGATCAACATGCTCTCCTACGATTTCAGCCCGGATGGCAAGACGATCGCATTCTCCGCTGCGGACAAAGATGGCAGCGCCCGCATCTGGCTCGCCCCGCTGGACCGTCGTCGTGCCCCACGTCGCCTGGATTCTGAGACCGCGCCCGAAGACTCCGCGCTCTTCCTTCCCAATGGCGATCTCTTGTTCCGTCGCATCGAGGGGCCGCGGAACTTCCTCTATCGGGCGAGGGCCGATGGTTCCGACGCCCACAAGGTGATGCCCGAGCCTCTGCTCTTCCTGACCGCGGTCTCCCCCGACGGCAGCCTGGCCGCCATCGTCGTGCCGACCGACGACCCGGAACTTCCTGTCCGTGCCGCTGCCTATCCCCTCGCCGGAGGACAGCCCGCGACCCTGTGTACCGATGGTTGCGACGTGGATTGGAGCCGCGATGGCAAGAATCTCCTGGTCAAAGCCTTCGGCATGGGCAACCCCTCGACCGCGGTGGTTCCCATCCCGCCCGGCAAGCAGCTTCCCCCCCTGCCCCCTAACGGGGTCAGGGCCCGCGATGGCATTGCCAAGATCCGCGGCACGAAGATCATCCCCAACTCCGTCGAGTTCGCCCCCGATGGCGTCACCTACGCCTACGCCAAGCGCTCCGTCCACCGCAACCTCTACCGCATCCCCCTGCCGCAATAAGCAATTCAGATTGTCATCCTGAGCGAAATCCCGTAGGGATGAGCGTGAGGACCTACCGCTCGCATCTCGCAGCGAGCCCCACGCGAGTGGGGCGATTTCCGTTCTCCCACAAGAACCAAGGGCGGGATCTCTCCCGCCCTCTTGGTACTTGGTACTGGGTACTTGGTACTTCTTTACCTTCTCGGCCCGCCGCCGCCGCCCGGACGGCCACCGCCCGGTCCGCCGCGACGTCCGCGTCCTCCGCGTCCTCCGCGTCCGCCACGTCCGCCACCGCCGCCCGGACGCCCGCCGCCATCGCGCGGTCCGCGGTCCCCGTAGCCGCCGCCGCCATGATGCGCCGGCGCACCTTCGCGGTTGAAGTTCGGCTCGCCGCCTTCGGGTTCGTCCACGAAGTCGCCGCCGCCCTCGATGGTCACGGTCTGCTCGGCGCCGCCGCCTTCGCCGCCCCCCATCTTGGCCCGCTGCTCTTTCAGGATGGCTTTGCGCGACAGCCGGATGCGATTGCCTTCGACCGCCAGCACCTTCACCAGGATCTGGTCGCCTTCCTTCAGCTCGTCGCGGACGTTGGCGATGCGGTGCTCCGCCACTTCGCTGATGTGCAGCAGCCCGTCGGTGCCGGGGAAGATCTCCACGAACGCCCCGAACTCCGCCAGCCGCACCACTTTCCCGAGGTAGGTCTTGCCAACCTCCGGCGTGGCCGTGATGTCGCCGATCATCTGCAGCGCCTTGGCCGCCGACGCCTCGTCGTTCGAGGCCACGTTCACCTTGCCCGAATCCTCCACGTCGATCTTCACTCCGGTCTGCTCGATGATCCCGCGGATCACCTTGCCGCCCGGCCCGATCAGGTCGCGGATCTTGTCGGTCGGGATCTGCAGCGTGTAGATGCGCGGCGCGTACGGCGAGATCTTCTCCCGCGGTCCGCTCAGCGCTTCCTGCATCTTGTCCAGGATGAACAATCTTCCTCTCCGGGCCTGCTCCAGCGCCTCCCGCATGATCCCCGCCGAGATGTTCGGCACCTTGATGTCCATCTGCAGCGCCGTGATCCCTTCGCGTGTTCCAGCAACCTTAAAATCCATGTCTCCGTAGTGGTCTTCGGCGCCGGCGATGTCGGTCAGGATGGCGTAATCATTGCCTTCTTTCACCAGGCCCATGGCGATGCCAGCCACGGGTGCCTTGAGGGGAACGCCCGCGTCCATCAGCGAAAGCGCCGCGCCGCAGACCGTCGCCATCGAAGAAGAGCCGTTGGACTCCAGGATGTCGGAGACCACGCGCATGGTGTAGGGCCACTGCTCTTCGGCCGGCAGGACCGAGGAAATGGCGCGCTCGGCCAGAGCGCCGTGTCCGATCTCGCGGCGACCGGCGCCGCGCAGGAAGGCCACCTCGCCCACCGAGAACGGAGGGAAGTTGTAGTGCAGCATGAAGCGCTTCTTGGCTTCGCCCTCGAAGCCCTCCAGGCGCTGCATGTCGTCGGAGGTGCCCAGGGTGGTGGTGACCAGCGCCTGGGTCTCGCCCCGGGTAAAGATGGTGGAGCCGTGAGTGCGCGGCAACACGCCCACCTCGATCGAGATGTTGCGGATCTCGTCGAACTGCCGGTGGTCGGGACGCTGCTTCTGCTTGGTCACCGCCTGGCGGAAGATGTTCTCGCGCAGCAGCTCGTAGTAATGCGAGAGCTTCTTGCGCTCGTCCTCGTTCTCCTCGGGGATGGCTTCTTTGAGTTCTTTCTTGATCTCGCGGACCTTGGCGTAGCTCTCGGCCTTGGGATGCTTCTTGGTATCGAGCGCGTCCACCAGGCGGTCGCCGATCTTCTTCTTCAGGTCGTTGTAATACTTCTCGTCGAACTCGACCGGCGGGACTTCGCGCTTGGGCCGCCCGACTTCTTTGGCGATCTGGTTGATCTGGGCGACGATTTTCTTGATCTCGGTGTGGGCGAACTCGATGGCGTCCACCACCGTCTCTTCCTTTACTTCTTTGGCGCCCGACTCGATCATCACGATGCCGTCGGCGGTGCCCACCACCATCACATTCAGCAGGCTCTCCCGCATCTCGGTGTAGGTGGGATTGACGACGAAGCTGCCGTTGACCAGGCCGACGCGCACCGCGCCGATGGGCCCGTTGAAGGGGATATCGGAGACGGCCAGGGCGCAGGAGGCGCCGTTGATGCCGGCCACGTCGGGGTCATTCTCCGTGTCGGCCGAGAGCACCAGGGCGATCACCTGGGTCTCGCAGCGGAAGCCCTCGGGGAACAGCGGGCGGATGGGCCGGTCGATCTGCCGGCAGGTCAGGATCTCTTTCTCGCTGGGCCGCCCTTCGCGCTTGATGAAGCCGCCGGGGAAGCGTCCGCCGGCGTAGGTGTACTCGCGGTAATCCACGGTGAGGGGGAAGAAGTCGATGCCCTCGCGGGGGTCGGGATTGGCGCAGGCGGTGGCCAGGACGACGTTGTCGCCCATGCGCACCACGACGGAGCCGTGGGCCTGC
>DATKKJ010000029.1 GCA_035543055.1 Terriglobales bacterium
TTGCTCAACATCGCGAAGGATCTGGAGGCTTCCCACCTTCTCTACCTGAATATGGCTGTGAGCGGTCAGCTGCAATGTTTTGACCTGTCGGGCCGGATGGTATTGGAAGAGAAAGGCAAACGCGCAGTCGCGGCAGGCGCCGTGGAGCACAACGCGCGCGTGGTGATGAAGCGCCTGGCGAAACAACTGGAGCCAAGGATCGGAGGCGAGTGCCTGGAGGTGGCGGGTGCGCCTGACGCAGCCCACGCCCCGCCGCATGCCACTGCTCAACGATAGCTCCGTTGGCCCATGCGGGCTGGCCCGAGACGCTTTCTGAGGGAACCATGCTGATCGCACAGAGATATCTGTCGGCCATGTTGAGTTTCATTCTGGCGGCGTCGAGTGTCGGCGCTCCCGCCCAGAGCTTTCAGGAGCAAGATTCTGCCTCCCCGACCCCGGCGCCGCCTCCGGCGACCGCCGAGCCCGCGAAGACTCCGACGCCTCCGGCAGGCGCAGGCACCTTACCGGTTCGTCCCGCCAAAGCACTTCTCAGAGCAGGCTCCGAAGTGCCGTTGAAGTTTGCGCAGAGCGTGCACTCCCGTGTCTCCAAACCGGGAGACACAATCGAGTTGGCCCTGGCCGAGGACTTGAAAGTCGAAGATGCATTGGTGGCCCGAAAGGGAGCCCGCGTGATCGGCAAAGTGACGCGGACCAACAATCCAAACTCAAGGGGCAAGGGCGGAGAACTGTACCTTCAGGTGGAGTTCCTCAAGGTAGGACGAAGCATGGTCAAGTTGAGGGGCGAGGGTGGTGGCAAGGAGGGCAGCCACACATGCTGGGGATGCGTAGCGGTTAGCACTGCTATGTACGGCGTCGTCGGCGCCCTGTTTGCGATCCTGGGCACAGGTGGCAAGCAGTACGTGATCAAAGAAGGCACACCGATCACGGCATATGTCGCCGAGGACATCGAACTACCGTTACAGCCAGAATGACGTTTGAGTCTGTGCGGCTTGGATAGAGACGCCCTGACGGGCGTCTCTACCGGAAAATCTCTGATTACTGGTTGGCGCCGAGGGTGGGGGAGCCGCTGCGGGTGGTGGTGGTCGCCTTGGTCTCGGTGAAGAAGCTGTGGTCGTAGAGGTTGCGGTACATGCGGCCGGCAATCTCGGCGGCCTTGGGGCCGTAGGTGGGGCGTCCGCCCTGGAGGAAGACCACGGTGACGATGCGGCCATGCTGGGTATTGGTGTAGCTGGCGAACCAGCCGAAGCGGGTGCCGTCCTTGGAGCAGGTGCCGGTCTTGCCCAGGATCTCTTCTTCGCTGAAATTGTAACGGACGCTGCGGGCGGTGCCGTACTCGACCGCCCCGACCATGCCGTCGGCGATCTCCGGCAGCAGGGGTGCGATGTCGAGCTGCCGCTTGACCATGGGCTGGAAGGCGGCGATCTCGGCGGGCGAGGCCGGGTGCTGCAGGTAGTAGAGCGTTCCGCCATTGGCGATGGCGGAGACCAGGGCGCCCAGTTGCAGGGGAGTCATGGAGATGCTCTCCCCGAAGGAGCACATCTTCCCTACCCCGCCGAGGCTGGGGGAAAGCTCCTCGCTGGGATAGACACCGAGATGCTCGCCCTCGAGGTTCCATCCCGCCAGCTCGCCCAGGCCGTAGAGGTGGGCGTAGTGGCGCACCTTCTCAAAACCGAGCTTGCGGCCCACGCGCTCGAAGTAGACGTTGTTGGAATGGGCTAGTGCTTCCGTCAGATTCATGCGGGAACGGCGACCCAGGCGGATCTCGGTGTCTTTGGCGATGACGTGCTCACTGAGCGCGGCCAAGGCGACCGCCACCTTGATGGTGGAACAGGGCTGCGCGCCTTCGGACAGCGCCAGCTTCTGATTCACCATGGCCAGGATGCGGCCGCTGTTGGGGTCGATGGCGACTACCGTGCCGTTCATATTGCCCAGAGCTTCCAGGGCAGCCTGGCGGACCACGGGGTCTTCTCCGGCGGTGACGTCGCCGGCGGTGAGGTCATCGACATAAGAACTGGTGTAGAAACGCTCGTAATGACGGCGACGGCGGCGGGTCGGCCTGGCCTGGCTGGCCCTGGTCAGGGAGCGGCTGTGCGTCAGCCGGCCGATCTTGCTGCTGGTCTTGGGGCTCTCCGTGATGGAAGCGTCATTGGCATCGGACCTCGATGCCTTTGCACCCGTCGAACTCGCGCCCAAGGCGGCGAGCGATGCGAACAACACCACCACCAGAATCCAAAATAGCCGCATTGGCATGAACTTCGTCATCCGTCCCAGAGCCTGATTCGACACCGCGACCCTGTCCTACGGTCGAAAGGTGCTGTCGCGGAGAGAACGGCAGAGCTCTTGCGATAGTAAGAGAGCTGCGGATGTGAATTCAACGGAAAAGTGCGCACGAACGACCAAGCCCCAACGTTTTTTCTTGATACGGCAGCTCCGAGCGGAGCTGCGGAAAGCAGTGGGCAGTAGGCAGTCGCCACTCGCCAGAAAACCCGCGTTTGGCGCTAGCGGATCGGGGAAATGGTGATGGGGCCCATGGAGACACGCTCGCCGACCACCGACGGAGCGGTCTCCTGAACGCAGTCGTGTACCTCTCCCAGGCGAAGGCGCAAGGCCGCTAACAGCAAGGCGACGGCCCTGCCGAGGCGCTCGCGACGGGTGAGAGGCTGCTCGATCGCTTCCCGGTTGCCCAGACGCGCCACCTGCGCTCCCGGCGTGCCGTTAGGATCGACCAGGAAGATGGAGTGGTAGGCCAGCCAGAAGAGGCCGGGCACCAGCAGGCCGATGGGCAAGGCCAGCTTGGACTGGGGCATGGTGGAGGAGAATTCGAAGACCAGGGCGCCGAACAGCACGGTGGCAGCGAGGACGATGGCCCCGTCCACGCAGGTCCCAAAGATGCGCTCCGCGGTGTTCTCGGCCGAAAGCGAGAGCAGGGCGGGATGGTCGCCGCCGACGCGAGTGCTGGGGGCGACCTCGATGCTGGCGGCGAAATCGCGTCTCTCCTCCGCCTGCTTGGCCCGGTTCCGGGTGGGCATGGCGATGCGCGAGGGCGCGACGCTGTTGACGAAGATCCATTCCTTGAGGGCTTCGAGGCATTGCTGCGGGACATCGACGAAGCGGATGCCGGCGCGGCCGGAAGCGTCGGCCCAGGCGATCTCGCCGGCGAGCTGGAGCCGCTTCTTAGTGCCGGGAAGATCGAAGCGGATCTGCAGGACCTTGCTGGCTTCCACCGGCGCCAGCGCCTGGATGGCCATGCCGCCTTCGCTGAGGTCGAGAATGATGGCCTGCTCGGCGTGAGAGTCCAGCTCCACGAAGGCCAGGGTCTGCACCTGCACGCGGATGGAACGACGCCCCATGCGGAAGATGAGGCCTTTCATGGCGCGAATGGTGCGGGCCACGGGCTCCGGCGACAGCGGCTTGCAGAGCACGAAATTGGCGCCGTTGTCGAGCGCTTCCTGCATGGCGCCGAGGTTCCCGACCAGAGCCAGGCTGACGGTGTTCTTGTTGTCGCCGGTCAGGCGGACGTAGCGCAGCATGTCGATGGCATCAGCCACCTGGCAGTCCACGATGACCGCCTCGAAGCGCTGGTTGAGCAGACGGTCGAGGGCCTGGTCGCGGTCGTGGCAGAGTTCAAGCGAGACTTCAAGCTCTCCCAGGACGTCACTGAGAACGTATATAGATTCCGATTCCTCGCAGAGGAGCAGCGCCTTCATTTCCATGGCAAAGGCGATGCTAGCCCGGGGATGACGACGGTCACATTGACGGCGGTGATTCCGGGGTAACCAAACAGGTTCCGGTCGTAGGTGATAGGTGGTAGGTGGCAGGCGGCAGGAAGACGTCACCGGGCTCCCACCTCCTGCCGACTACCTCCTACCAACCACTTCTAGCGATGTTCCCCGCGCTTGCGGATGAAGGCGGGGACGTCGAGGTCGTCCTCCTCCACGTTGCCCTTGACCGAATCCTTGACCGCATCGAGAGACGGGGTCTCGCGGTGCGGGATGGCGGCGGGAGGGCGGTCGGGAGCGCGCGAACCCACGGGCGCGATGGCCGGCGGGGCCGGCGGGCGCGGGGCGGTGGCGGCGAACGACGACTGCTGGCGCGCCTGGGCGATGGCCGCCTGGGCGGAGGTCACCTTCTCGCGCTTGGGCAGGTGGTCGGTCTTGAAGCCGGTGGCAATGACGGTGATCTTGACCTCGTCCTTCATCTTCTCGTCGTGCACGGCGCCAAAAATAATGTTGGCGTCCTCGTGGGCGGCGCTCTGGATGATGGTGGAGGCCTCGTTGACCTCGGCCAGCTTGAGGGAGCTGGAGCCGGTGATGTTGATGAGCAGGCCGCGCGCGCCGTCGATGGCGCCCGCCTCCAGCAGCGGCGAGGCGATGGCGCGGTTGGCGGCCTCGATGGCGCGGCGCTCGCCCCTGGCGGTGGCGGTGCCCATGACGGCGTAGCCCATGCCCGCCATGATGGCCTTCACGTCGGCGAAGTCGCGGTTGATGATGCCGGGGATGGTGATGATGTCGGAGATGCCCTGCACCGCCTGGCGCAGGATGTCGTCGGCCACGCGGAACGACTCGAAGAAACCGGCGTTCTGGGCGACGGCGAGCAGCTTCTCATTGGGGATGACGATGGTGGTGTCCACGGAGTCGATGAGCTCGGCGAGGCCGCGCTCCGCCTGGTTCATGCGCCGCTTGCCTTCAAAGGCGAAGGGCTTAGTGACCACGGCGACGGTGAGCGCGCCCATCTCGCTGGCCAGGGAGGCGATGATGGGTGCGGCGCCGGTGCCGGTGCCGCCGCCCAGGCCGGTGGTGACGAAGACCATGTCGGCGCCTTCGAGGGCCTCGATGATCTTGTCGGCGTCTTCGAGCGCGGCTTTGCGCCCGATCTCGGGATTGGCGCCGGCGCCCAGGCCGTTGGTGAGCTTCACGCCGAGCTGGAGCTTGACCGGGGCACGCGACATCTGCAGCGCCTGCAGGTCGGTGTTGGCGGTCAGGAACTCGACGCCTTCCAGGCGGGCGTCGATCATGCGGTTGACGGCGTTGCCGCCGCCGCCACCCACGCCGATGACCTTGATCTTGGCGTTGTTGCGCGGATCTTCGCCGAACTCGATGCGGATATCGTTCTTTTCGCTCATGCTCTCAACCCCCCTGACCGAGTCGCTTTTGGCTCTTTGCTCTTGGCTCTTCGCTCATGCTCGTTTTGCGAACAGTGCTTTCAATTTCGAGGTGAAACTGCTGTCCTGTGTGCCGCGGGCCAGGCGGGCACGGTGTCCGTAAAGGATCATGCCGATGGTGCTGGCAAATTCCGGCTCCGCCAGCTGCGATGACATCTTGGAAATAGGCACGGGGACGGCCTTGCGCGCCGGACGGCGCAGGACGTCCTCGGCGATGTCGAGGATGCCGTTCAGACGGGAACCGCCGCCGGTGAGCACGACCCCGGCGGCGCAGAGCTCCAGCACCCCGGCCTGGCGGAGGTTGTCGCGCATCAGTTCGAACAGCTCGCGGGCGCGCGGTTCAATGATCTCGGCGAGAAAGCGCTGCCCCATGAGGCGCGAGGGGCGGTCGCCGACCGCGGGCACCTCGATCTCGTTCTGCTCCGGCACCTTGGTGACGACGGCGCAACCGAAGAGCTTCTTGATCTTCTCGGCATCGGCGAGCGGGGTGCGCAGGCCGACGGCGACGTCGCTGGTGAAGTGGTCGCCGCCGATGGGCACAACGCCGGAATGCACCACGGCCCCCTCGTGGAAGACGATGAGATCGGTGGAGCCGGCGCCGATGTCAGCCAGGCAGACGCCCAGCTCGCGCTCGTCGTTCTTGAGACAAGCGTCGGCGGCGGCCAGCGGCTCGAAGACGGTGTCGTCCACGTGGATGCCGGCACGGTTCAGGGCGGTGATGATGTTCTGGGCGGCGGTGGAGGCGGCGGTCACCACGTGCACCTGCACCTCCAGCTTGGCGCCAAGCATGCCGGCGGGATCGCGGATGCTTCCCTGCTCGTCGAGGATAAACTGCTGCGGCAGCAGGTGGAGGATCTCGCGGTCGTCGGGGAGAGTGATGGAGCGGGCGCGCTCGATGGCGGAGCGGACGTCGTCGCGAGTGATCTCACGGGAGCGGCCGACGTTGATGCCGCCGCGGCTGTTCACCCCGCGGACGTGGGCGCCGGCGACGCCGACCATCGCGCGCTCGACCGCCACGCCGGCGGACTGCTCGGCTTCTTCCACCGCCTTCTGCACCGAGAGCACCGCCTTCTCCAGGTCCACGATGACGCCCTTGCGCGAGCCGCGCGATTCGCAGACGCCGTGGCCGCGGTAGCGGGGACCGGAATCGGTCACCTCGGCGACCAGAGCGCAGGTCTTGGCGCTGCCCACATCGATGGCAGTCAACAGGTTGTGCTGGTCCTTATTCATCTGCGGGCCCGGGTCCTCGGAGCCTTGGTTACCGCGGGCGGGGCTGCCACCACGGGCGCGGGTGCGAGCTTCTGGTCGGGGTTGACGACGATCTGTCCTTCGTAGCGCAGATCCACGGAGTCGAGCTTCTGGCCGGGCACCTGCTGACGCCACTCGGAGACATGGGCGAGGAAGGTCTTGTAGCGGCGCAGGAAGTCGGAAGAGCCCATGTGCACCAGCACCGCGCCTTCGGCGTCGGGGACGATGATCTTCACATCCTCGGGGTCGGAGAGGTCCACCTCGCTGAGCGCCAGCGAGTAGTTGCCGCCCTCGGAGTCGAGGTCGCGGACCAGGGTGGAGTAAATCTTCATGCGGGCGGCGCGGGTGGACAGCGGCTCCGATTCCTGCATGCCGGTGATGACCGGGAACGAGTAGTGCGTCTGGCGGGTGGGAGGCATGTCCATGACCACGCCGGAGGCGTCGATGAGGGCGACGCGGGAGCCGATCTGCACGAAGGCGACGGGCGTGCGCTCCTTGATCTCGACGCGCAGGCGGTCGGGCAACAGGCGCATGACGCTGGCCGATTCCACCCAGGCGATGTCTTCGAGCTGCTTCTTGCGCTCGGAGAGCGGGACGAAGAAGACGTTGCGGCCGATGTCGGCGCCCATGACCTCCAGCACCTGGGCGCGGGTCACGTTCTGGGTGCCGCGGATCTCGATGTGGTCGCTGGTCTCCAGGCGGAAGCGCCAGGAGTGCGCGCCGTAGCGGTAGAGGGCGGTGCCGACGGCAGCGGCGACGGCAGCGGCCAGCAGGACAATGGCGGCGATCTTTACCTTCTGTGCGGTCTTGCGGGGCAGCGGGCCGCGGCGCACCGGCACGCGCCTCTGGCCGCGCAAGAATGGGGATTCTTCCTCGGTGTCGAGGTCGATCACGCGATCGTCGATTTCGTCAACGGCGTCGCGCACCGCGCCGACCGGAGGCCGAGGCGGCCTTTCATCCTCTCGCGTGACCTGACCGTTATCGCGCGCCATTCCCGATTGTGGAGGGAAACATCGCCTTGGCAGCAACTATAACTGCTTTCGTTGCAAGTTGAGACAGGGAAATTTGGGTGGCGTTGTGGATTTCTCTTCTAACCGCAGGGATCGCAGAGAACGCAGAGAAACCGAGGCTATGGAATTTCCCAGGGGGCGATATCCAAGTAGGCGTCATGCTGAGCGCCTTCAGGCGCGAAGCATCTCGCGTGCACGCGCGATCCACTTCACCGCGCGCGAGATCCTTCGAGGCTGAAGCCCCTCAGGATGACGCCTTACTAGAGGTTCCGGCCATCTCGGCGGTTACGCGTTTTTCGCGGGGACCGTCTGAGCTCTCAGCGCCGAGAGGCGTTCGAGGATCTGCGGGCCGAGCTGGGAGACGTTGCCGGCGCCCAGAGTCAGGATCATGTCGCCGTCGTGGGCGACGGCGGTCACGGCGGTGATGGCGTCACCGAACGAAGGCACGTACATGGCGCTGCGCTTCCCGACTTCGGCGATGCGGCGGGCGAGGCGTTCGCCGGTGATGCCGGGGATGGGTGGCTCGCTGGCGGCGTAGATATCGAGCACGAAGATTGAATCGGCGTCGTGGAAGGCGCCGCCGAACTCGTCCATCAGAAGGTGGGTGCGGGTGAAGCGGTGGGGCTGGAATACCACGTGAATGCGCTTGTATCCACACTGGCGGGCGGCAGCCAGGGTGGCGCGGATCTCGGTGGGGTGGTGGCCGTAGTCGTCGATGACGGCGACACCCGCGGCCTGGCCGCGCAACTGGAAGCGGCGGTCCACGCCGCGGAAGCCGGCGAGAGCGGTGCGAATGTCGTAGGGCGTGACATCGAGGCCGATGCCCACCGCGATGGCCGCGCACGCGTTCAGCACATTGTGGGCGCCGGGCACGTGCAGGTCGAAGCTGCCCAGGTCGGCGCCACGGTAGGTGACGCGGAACTGGCTCATGGGGCGCCCGGCGCCCAGGCCGGGCTCGACCGAGGCGATGTGCAGGTCGGACTCGGGACGCAGCCCGTAGGTCACGACCCGGCGCTGGACCCGGGGAATCAGGCCGCGCAGGCGCTCGTCGTCGTGGCAGAGGACGACCATGCCGTAGAAGGGGACGCGATCCATGAAATCGACGAAGGCGCGCTCGACGTCGTCCATGTCGCGGTAGCAGTCCATGTGCTCGCGGTCGATGTTGGTGACCACCGAGAGGATGGGCGAGAGCTTGAGGAAGGAGCGGTCGCTCTCGTCGGCCTCGGCGACCAGGTACTGCGACTTGCCGAGGCGGGCGTTGGAGCCCAGGGCGTCCACCCGGCCGCCGACCACGACGGTGGGATCGAGGCCGCCGGCGGCCAGCACCGCCGCGACCATCGAAGTGGTGGTGGTCTTGCCGTGCATGCCGGCGATGGCGATGCCGTACTTCAGGCGCATGAGCTCGGCCAGCATCTCGGCGCGCGGGATGACCGGGAGGTGATGGCGACGGGCCTCGGCGACTTCGGGATTGTCCCTGGCGATGGCGGAGCTGGTGACCACTACCTCGGCGCCGAGGATGTTCTCGGCGCGGTGCCCTTCGAACACGCTGGCGCCTAGCTTCTCCAGGCGTTCGGTGACCGCGGAACGTCGCAGGTCGGAGCCGGAGACCTTGTAGCCGAGGTTCAGCAGGACCTCGGCGATGCCGCTCATGCCGATGCCGCCGATGCCGACGAAGTGGACGCGTTGGAGCTTGGCGAACATCAGTAGCTGGTAGCTAGTAGCTGGTAGCTAGGAAAGCGAACCACTAATTTGCCACGGATTCACATGGATTGGCACGAATGAAAGGAAGAATTCGCGTGGGTTGAGCCTCCGGGCGGGTACACGCGCGATCCTTCGCGGCTGAAGCCGCTCAGGGTGACACCGGGTGAGGGAGCCGCTCAAGCGGTGGCGGCGGCTTGCCAGCCGGCGAGGCGGGCGGCCAGGGCCGCGATCTGCCGGGCAGCGTCGGGATGGGCCAGGGCGCGGGAGGCCTGCGACATGGATGCCAGGCGCGGGCGGTCGTTCAGTAAGGAAGTAATCGCTTCAGTCAGGCGTTGCGCATTCAGCTCCGCTTCAGGAATCAGGACGGCTGCGCCGGCACGCTCGAAAGCCTCGGCGTTGCGGCGTTGGTGGTCGTCGGCGGCGTGGGGGAAGGGGACGAAGATGGCGGGCTTGCCGGCGGCGGCGACCTCGGCGACGGTGCTGGCGCCGCTGCGGCAAAGCAGCAGATCGGCGCGGCAGAAGGCGTCGGGCATCTGCTCGATGAAAGCAGTGATTTCGGCGGAGACGCCCGCTTCCAGATACACGCGCTGCACTTCCTGGTGATCGCGCTCCCCGGTCTGATGGATGATGTGCAGATCAGGTACCGCCGCAAGGAGAGTCGGCAGGCACTGCATCACGGTGCGGTTGATGGCGCTGGCGCCTTGCGATCCACCGAAGACCAGCAGCGTCGGCGGCCCGAGTGAGCGGGGAGGGATATCGAAGAAGGCGCGGCGCACAGGAACGCCGGTCACCTGGCAGCGCCGGAAGTAGCGGCAGGTCTGCTCAAAATGGACGGCGGCTGCAGAGACGAGGGGGGCGATCACGCGATTGGCGAATCCGGGCACGACGTTGGGTTCGAAGGCCAGGGTGGGGCGGCCGCTGAGGGCGGCGGCCAGCATGCCCGGCCCGCTGGCGTATCCGCCGACGCCGATGACGATCTCGGGGCGGAGTTCGCCGATGATCTGCCAGGCGTCCACGATGGCACTGGGCAAGGCCAGCAGGGTGCTGATCCGCGTTGCCAGGCTGACGTTCTTGAGCGCGCCGACCTTGATGAGCTCCAGGCTGTAACCCGCCTTGGGGACGAGCCGGTTCTCGATGCCGCGCGCGGTCCCGATGAACGTGACTTCCGCGTGGTAGCCGTCGCGCAATTCGTGGGCGATGGCCAGGGCGGGGATGACGTGCCCGCCCGTTCCTCCGCCGGCGATCACTGCGCGCATATCAATCGGTCTGCTGGGTGATGTTGAGGAGCACGCCGACGCAGGCCAGCGTCACGAACAGCGAAGATCCGCCGTAGGAGATGAAGGGCAGGGGGATGCCCTTGGTAGGCAGCAGCCCAAGCACCACACTGATGTTGAAGAAGGCCTGGGCTACGATCATGGTAGTGATGCCGGCGGCGAGGAAGCGGGCGAAGAGGTCGTCAGTCGCCAGCGCGGTGCGCATGCCGCGATAGAGGAAGACCCCGAAGAGGGCGACGATGATCAGCGAGCCGATCAGTCCTAGCTCCTCCGCCGTGACGGCGAAAATGAAATCGGTGTGCGGCTCGGGCAGGTAGAACAGCTTCTGCTTCCCTTCCATCAGGCCGACGCCGCTGAGGCCGCCGGTGCCCACCGCGATCAGCGACTGGATCACGTGGAACCCGCGCCCCTGCGGGTCGGCATACGGATTGATGAAAGCCAGGATGCGGTCGAAGCGCCACTTCACGCGGAACACCAGGAAATAGAGAGGCAGCAGCGAAGCGGCGAGGGCATAAGCGAAGTAGCGGAGCTTCAGTCCGGCGACGAACAGCACTACCGCCGCGATCCCCAGGCAAACCAGGGTGGTGCCGAGGTCAGGTTGGCGGACGATCAGGACCGCCAGCACCAGGGGTGGGATGAGGGCAGGCAGCAGCGTGTTGCGCCAGTCATCTATCTGCCTAGTGCGGCTTTCGAGGAAATAGGCAAGAAAGAGGATGATGGCGGGCTTGGCCAGCTCCGAAGGCTGGAAGGAGAACATCCCCAGGCGGAACCAGCGATGGGTGTTATGAGAGCGGTCGAGGAAAAGGACCGCCACCAGCAGCAGCGTCGTGACGCTCAGTAACCCGAACACCACCGCCGGGTTCTTGTAGCGGCGGTAATCGAGGTTCATCGTCCCCCACATCACGAGCAAGCCTGCGGCAGCCCAGGCAAACTGGCGCAGTAAGAAGGTATAGGCGGAGCCGAAGCGCTCGTTGGCCATCACCGCCGAGGCGCTGAACACCATGATGAGGCCGAGGAAGACGAGCAGCAGCGTGACCGTGAACAGAGTCTTGTCCACGCTGACGCGCTTGGCCATCAGGCGGCTCCCTTGGCGGCCAGGGCCTGCACCAGGTCCTTGAAGACTTTGCCGCGGTGCTCGTAGCTGGTGAACTGGTCGAAGCTGGCGCAGGCCGGAGCGAGCAGGACGATGTCGCCGGGGGCGGCCTGCTGGGAGGCTTGCCTGACGGCGTTCTCGATGGTCTCGGCGTGGACGATCTCGGCCGCGCCCGCGATCTGTTGCTCGATCTTGGCGGCGGCGGCGCCGATGGTGTACACGCGTTTGACCCGCTCCTTGAGCAGCGGATTGAGCACCGAGTAGTCGCTGCCCTTGTCCTTGCCACCGAGGATGATATGGATGTTGGCGGGAAAGGATTCGAGGGCCTTGATGGTGGCGTCCACGTTGGTGGCCTTGGAATCGTTGTAGAAATCCACGCCACGGACACTGGCGACGAACTCGAGGCGGTGCTCGACCGCTTTGAATTCCTGCACCGCTTTGCGGATGCGTCCAGGCTCGCAGCCGACGATGCGGCCGACGCAGACGCTAGCCAGCACGTTCTCCACGTTGTGCGCGCCCTTGAGCGAGATGTCGGCTACGTCCATCACTTCCTGCTCGTCATGGTCGCGGTCCCGGTAGAAGACCTTGCTATCGCGGACGAAAGCCCCCTCCTCCACCTCTCTCTTGCGGCTGAACCAGCGGACCTTCGCCTTCGTACGCCCGCCCAGCCTGGCACACTCGGGATCGTCGGCGTTCAGGATGGCGTGGTCGTCCCTGGTCTGGTTCTCGAAGATGCGCACCTTGGCCGCGATGTAGGCCTCCATGGTGTGGTGCCGGTCGAGGTGGTCGGGGGTGATGTTGAGGATGACCGCGATCTGCGGGTGAAAGGTCTGGATGGTCTCGAGCTGGAAGCTGGAGATCTCGAGGACGTTGTAGGTATCCGAGGTCGCTTCGCCCACCAGGGAGATCACCGGGGTGCCGATGTTGCCCCCGACCAGGGTCTCGTAGCCGCCCCAGGAGACGACCTCGCCGCAGAGCGCGGTGGTCGTCGTCTTCCCGTTCGAGCCGGTGATGGCGATGATGTGGCCGGGCAGGAAGCGCGCTGCCAGCTCGACCTCGCCGATGATGGGGACGCCGGCCGACCGTGCCTGCAGCAGGTGGGGCTCGTCGCTGGGGACGCCCGGGCTGACCACGATGAGGTCCTGGTCGCGGAAGGTGCGCTCGCCATGGCCGCCGGCCTCGACCGCGATCCCCTTGTCGAGTAGTTGCGGGATGGCCTCGCGCAGCTGGTCCTCGGTCTTGGCGTCGGACACGGTGACGCGCGCTCCCTTCTCTTTCAGAAAGAGAGCGGAGCTGACGCCTGACTTCCCCAGCCCGACCACCAGGACCCGTTTACCTTTGACGTCCATATCCCTTCCGCATTGTGCCACGCGTCAGCGCAACTTCAGCGTGGTCAGAGCAAAAAGTGCAAACACCAGCGAGGCGATCCAGAAGCGCACGATGATCTTCGATTCCGACCAGCCCAGCAGCTCGAAGTGATGGTGCAAGGGCGCCATCTTGAAGATGCGTCTCTTGCGCGTCTTGTAGGAGACCACCTGGAGGATGACGGAGATCGCCTCGATGACGAAGATGCCGCCGATGAAGGGCAGCAGCAATTCCTGCTTGATGATGACGGCGACCGTGCCGATGGCGCCGCCCAGGGCCAGCGAGCCGACGTCGCCCATGAAGATCTCGGCGGGGTGCGCGTTGTACCAGAGGAACCCGATGGCGGCGCCGACCATGGCGCCGCAGAAGATAGTCAGCTCGGCCACCTGGGGCATGCGCTGCAATTCGAGATAGGTGGCGAATGCGGAATGGCCGCTGACGTAGGTCAGCACGGCCAGGGCGCCGGCGGCGATGACCGTGCAGCCGATGGCCAGCCCATCCAGCCCGTCGGTGAGATTCACCGCGTTGCTGGAGCCGACGATGACGATCACCACGAACCCGATGAACGGCAGGAACGCGATCGGCCACAGATAGGGGTTGTGGATCAGGGCGCTAATGACCAGGTCCGGGCGCCAGGTCTTGAGGAACGGCACGATCAGGTGCGTCGAATAGGTGCCCCGGGCCTGCAAGAGAACGAGCGCCACCGCCACCAGGATGCTCATCAGGATCTGCAGCATCAGCTTGGTGCGTCCGGTGAGGCCAAGATTGCGGCGGTGAACGACCTTCAGGTAGTCGTCCGCGAAGCCGATGGAGCCAAAGGCCACGGTCGAGATCACCGCGATCCAGATGAACGGGTTGCTCAGGTCGGCCCAGAGGAGGGTGGGCACCACGATGGCAATGCAGATGAGCACGCCGCCCATGGTGGGCGTCCCCGCCTTCTTCTGATGCCCCTTGGGGCCTTCCTCGCGGATGTACTGTCCGATCTGGAATTCGCGGAGCTGACGGATGACGGAGGGGCCCACGATCAGCGCCATGAACAGAGCCGTCAGGCTGCCGAACGCGGTGCGGAATGTCAGGTAGCGGAAGAGGCGGAACGGCCCGAAATGTGGTTGCAGGACTTGGTACAGCAGCCAATAGAGCAAATCGTTTCTCCGCCTCGACGCAGGGCTCTTGCCCCAGTGTTACACGAACCGCGGGACGCTACCGGTGGCGTCCGATATTCCCCGGCTAGGGCCTGGATGCCAGGCTTGCCTTACAGACTTCCAGTGCACGCTCCAGCTTGACGCCACGTGATGCCTTCAGCAGGACGGCGTCGCCGGGGCGCAGCTCACGGGCCAGCCACTCGCCCGCCGCTTCCGGGGTGTCCACGAATTCGGCGCGAACGCCCGCTTCTTTGGTGGCGGCCACGATCTCGGCGGCCAGGCCTCGGACCCCCAACACGACGTCGATCTTCTTCTCTGCCATGTAGGCGCCGGCGCGGCGATGGAGCTCGGGGGCGGTCGCCCCCAGTTCCAGCATCTCCCCGGCAACGACGATGCGCCGCTTGGCGGGCATGCTCGCCAGCACGTCCAGCATGGCGGCCATCGCCTTCGGATTCGCATTGTAACAATCGTTGATGAGAGTGGCCCCACCGAGCTCCAGCAGTTGGCCGCGCTTGTCCAGCGGCTGGAGACCGGCGAGCGCCGCCGCCGCTTCGGACGGGCTGATGCCGCGCTCCAAAGCGGTCGCCACCGCGGCCAGCGCGTTGTAGACGTTGTGGAGTCCGACCAGCGGCAAGGCGACGCGCTCGCGGACGCTGCCGGCAACCACATCGAAGACCGAACCTTGGACGCCACGTGACTCGATATTCTCGGCGCGGACGTCGGCGCAGGGGCCCAGACCAAAGGTCACCACTTTGCCGTGAAAGTCTCGCCCGAACTGGGAGACATATTCATCGTCACCATTGAGCACGGCGGTGCCTCCGGCGTGCAGCGATTCGATCAGTTCGTACTTGGCGCGCGCGATCTCCGCCACCGACGGAAAGAATTCCAGGTGGACGGCGGCGACGTTGGTGACCACGGCGACGTCATGGGCGGCCATCCGGGCCAGTGCGGTGATCTCGCCGGTGTGGTTCATGCCCATCTCGATCACGGCGATATCGTGCTCGGGTTCGAGCTTCAGCAGGGTCAACGGCAGCCCGAAATGGTTGTTGAGGTTGCCCTCGGTCTTGAGCACGCGGTAACGGGTAGAGAGCAGATGGGCAATGGCTTCCTTGGTCGTGGTCTTGCCGGTCGAGCCGGTCAGCCCGACCACGACCTTGCCCCACAGCCGGCGGACGGCCGCGCCCAGCGCTTGCAGCGCGAGCAGGGTATCGTCCACGACCAGCAGTGAAGTCTTCACCGGAAAGCGCGGCGCCTGTTCCTTGGCGATGACCGCAGCCACGGCGCCTCTGCCCAGCGCCTGCTCGACGAAGTCGTGGCCGTCAAGGCGTTCGCCTTTGACGGCGAAGAACAGATCCCCCGGGCCGACGGTGCGCGAGTCGATGGAATAACCGGTGGCCGCGGCGGCGCCGTCGAACTCGCCGACCGCGTGGGTGAACTCGGCGACGCGGGAAAGGGGGAGCTTCATGAGCCGCCCTCTTTCGTCGCGCTGTATCCAGCCGCACGCAAGGCCGCCAGCGCCACCTCGACATCGTCGAAGGGCGCGGAACCAGCCCGGGTGACCTGGACCTTCTCGTGTCCCTTGCCGGCCAGCAGCACGATGTCGCCGGAGCGCGCTTCGCTGACCGCCAAGGCGATGGCCTTGCGCCGGTCGGGCTCCACCGCGTAGCGAGTCCCGGTGCGCTGCAGGCCGACGACCGCGTCCTGGATGATGGTCAGCGGGTCCTCGCTGCGCGGGTTGTCGGAGGTGACGATCACGAAGTCGCTTCCCTTGCCCGCAGCCTCGCCCATGAGCGGGCGCTTGGTGCGGTCGCGGTCGCCGCCGCAGCCGAAGACTGTGATCACCCGTCCCCTTCCGTTGCTGTGGGCGACGAACTCCCGGGCCAGAGCAGTGAGATTGCGCAGCGCGTCGTCGGTGTGCGCGTAGTCCACGACCAGGGAAAAGGGCTGGCCGGCATTCACCCGCTCGAACCGCCCGGGAACGCGCTGCAACGCTGAAACTCCACGCGCGATCTCGTCCGGCGAGCAACCTCGCGCGCTGGCGGCGGCCGACGCCGCGAGGATGTTATAGACGTTCACCCGCCCGATCATGGGCGAGAACACGGGGATGCGAACGCTCCCCGCCAAGATATCGAAGCGGGTGCCGCCGCTGCCGATCTGCACGTTCTGGGCGCGGAAATCGCCCTGCTCCAAGCCATAGGTGAAGGTCTCGCTGGACCGGGGAGATTGCGCCAGCCGCCGGCCATGCTCGTCGTCGAGATTCAGCACCCTGGCTCGCGGCGGATCGGTCCCACAGCCCTCGAAAAGAACACGCTTGGCGGCAAAGTAGTCATCCATCCCGTGGTGAAAATCAAGGTGGTCACGCGTCAGGTTGGTGAAGACGGCGACGTCGAAGGGAATGCCGAACACGCGCTCCTGGGCCAACGCGTGGGACGAGACCTCCATGACCGTCTCGGTAGCGCCCGCGCGCACGGCTTTGGCAAACAACTGGTTCAATTCCAGGGACTCGGGGGTAGTGTGGGGGGCGGGAACGACCTCGTCCGCCACGTGATACTCGATGGTGCCCACCAGCGCCGACTTGCGCCCCGCAGCGTGCAGGATGGATTCGATGAGGAAGGTGGTCGTCGTCTTCCCGTTGGTGCCGGTCACGCCGGTGACGGCCAGTTTCTGTGCCGGCCGGCGATAGAGGTTGGCAGCGAGCCGGCCCATGGCGCGCCTTCCGTGCGACACCTGGGCCCAAGCGACCCCCTCCCGAGGTTTCTCGTCCTTCGAATCGGTGACCACGGCCACCGCGCCGGCGGCGATGGCTTTGTCGATGTACGTGTTCCCGTCAGTCGTCTCGCCACGAATGGCGAGGAAGACGTCTTGCGGAGCGATACGGCGGGAGTCGTACTGCAGCCCGGAGACGACCGGATTACCCCGCTGGAAGAGCACCTCAGCGCCGTCCAGCAGCTCGAGGAAGGTCATTGCGCTCGATTATATAAAGCGAAGTCGCCGAGCACGCGCCGATCAGCGCGAAAACCGCACCGCGACATGGCGTCCGGCCGGGATGCGGCTTCCCGGCGGTGGCATCTGCTCGCGCGCAATGCCGTTGCCGATCACGTCCAGCTCGATGCCAGCCTGCTGCGCGATCTCCAGCGCGCTGCGCAAACCCCTTCCCAGCAGCGACGGGACGACCACGCCTGCTTCCGTGTCCACCACCACCGTGCCCGAAACCGGCAGCGGCGCCCCGGCAGGCGCCGACAAGGGTCGGGGCGGCGCCGGTGCGGGACCGATCTTCGTTTTCAGGGCAGCGTCCAAGACCTTGGCGGTGGCGGCGACCTCTGGGCTCGGCTTCTTGGCCGGCAGGATGACAGCAGGAGTGGGCCTGGCCTCCTCGTCGATGATCTCCGGCCCGCCGCCCAGACGGTCGGGCGAGCTCTCGGCGAGCTCTTCGTCTTTCACCTGGGCAAGCAGCATCCGGCGCTGCGGCGAGTTCTTCACCTCCGCGTCGTGAGGCACGTTCAGGTACGCCAGGGTCTGCTGCATCACTCGCGCCCAGACCGGCGCGGCGATCTGCCCGCCCTGATGCAGCCCCTGGGCGGAATCGAGGATGACCACCACGGTGAGCGCGGGGTTGTTCACCGGCGCGAATCCGGCGAACGAGGCAACGTACTTGGTCTTGGAGTAGGCCCCGGTAGCTGGGTCCGTCTTCTGGGCCGTGCCGGTCTTGCCGGCGGAGGTGTAGCCATCGAGCAGTGCCTTGCGCCCGGTGCCGTGCAGCACGACGGCTTCCAGCATCTTCTTCATCTCCAGCGCGGTCAGCGTCGAGATCGCGCGGCGCTGGCGGGGCACGTGGAACGACACGTTCTGCAGCGGGCCGCTGGATGTCGTGGTCCCGGCCACGATGCGCGCCGGCGTGTACAGTCCTTCGTTGGCGATGGTGGAAACCATGCCCGCCAGCTGGATGGCGGAGATGCCGATCTCCTGGCCCATGGAAATGGCGCCGATGGAGACTTTCGACCAGCGGCTGACCGGCTTGGTGAGCCCGCGGGTCTCGCCCGGCAGTTCGATGCCGCTCTGCGAGCCGAAGCCGAAGGCGCGGATGTAATGGTCGAAACGCTCTTCCCCGAGCCGCAGCCCGACCTTGATCGCGCCCACGTCGCTGGAATGAGCGACGACGTCGGTCACGCTCAGGACGCCGAACTTCTCATGGTCGCGGATGCGCAAGCCGCCGATCTGGATGGCGCCTTCCTGGCAGTCGATCATCTCCTCCGGCCGGGTCAGCTTCTCCTCCAGCGCCGCCGCGATGGTCACGATCTTGAAGGTGGAGCCGGGCTCGTAGATATCGGAGACGGCGCGGTTCTTCAGCGATTGTGCCGGGACCTTGTCGAAGACGTTGGGATTGAAGGTGGGGCGGTTGGCCAGCGCCAGCACCTCGCCGGTGTGCGGGTTCTGGACGATGATGGTCGCGGCCTCGGTGCGGGTCTCCTGCATGGCGCGGTCAATCTCGCGCTCGGCGATGTACTGGACCTTCTCATCGATGGTCAGGACCAGGCTGCGGCCGCTGTCGGGCTGGCGCTCCACCCGCCCGAACCAGCGGCGCTTGGCGTCCATCGAGATCAGCATCTTGCCCGGACGCCCGCGCAGGTCCTTGTTGTACTCGCGCTCCAGGCCGCCCAGGCCGTCGTCGTCCACGCCGACGTAGCCGAGCGCCTGCGCCGCGAGCTCGCGCTTGGGATAGAACCGCTTCGACTCTTTCTGGAAGTAGATGCCTTTCAGGTTCAGCGCCCGGACGCGCTCGCTGCTCTCGGCGTCCACCTTGCGGGCGACCCAACAGAAGGCGCGCGAGGACTTCATGCGCGCCAGGATGTCGTCGGCGTCCATCTTCAGCACCCGGGCGAGGAGCCGGGCCGCGTTCTGCGGGTCGGGGACCTCGGAAGGGACGGCGAAGATGGAGTCCACCTGCACCGACATGGCCAACTCGTGGCCGTTGCGGTCATAGATGATGCCGCGCTTGGGAGCTACTTCGATGGAACGCTGCTGCTGGCGGCGGGCCTGCTGCGTGAGGTCGCCGTAGCGCACGATCTGCAGATAGACCAGGCGCAGGCCGATGCCCAGCAGCCAGAGAACAAGGATCCCGGTGAGGATGTAGATGCGCCGGGTTGCCGGAGCCGCGCTGTTCGCTGGCATGGCCTCGTCTGGCGGTCAGATGAGCATGGCGGCCTATCGTTCAGGCCGCCATCTTTGGACTGCTTCCGGCTGCGAGCCCTGGTTGAAGCGTCAGCCGGTACCTTACCCCGTCCAAACCTAATACTGCGGCAGGACGACGGAGACCTTGGCCATCACCGGCCCGCCGGGGTCGCGGTCGTCGCCGGAATCCATGCGGATGATCTGCCCGGCCTGGGGCGCAACCAGCCCCATCTGCTGGGCCAGAGCGTCAATGCGCTCGGGGTCGCGCAAGGAGGCCTCTTCCAGGCGCAGGGCGCGGTTCAACTCGCCCAGGCTGTCGCGCTGGCTGCGCAGCGCCTCGATGCGGTAGCCGTATTCGATGGCGCTGAAGTGCTGCCAGGCGTAACCGATCACCAGCGCGAACAGCACGGCCAGAGCGATGGTCAGGTGCAGCATCTCCTGCTTGCGCCCGGGATCGGCCACCTTGACCAGCCGTGAGTTGTCGATACGCTTGGCGATGTAGATCTCGGGCGCGCAGGTGCGCCGCCCTATCACCGTCGAGTGCCACGCCGCAGCGGCCATTACGCCACTCCCACGAGTTCCTGGTTGTACGAGAAGTTGTAGATGAAGGTGTCGCGGACCTGGCGCACCTCGGCGCGCACCAGGTCCATGTCAGGGGCGGACATCGCGCGAGCGTGCTGCTCCGCCCGTTCCACACTTTCGACCAGCTCTTCGATCACTCTTCCTGTGTACATCGGTCACCTCCGGCCTACCCAGCCCGGTTCCCACAAACTCTTTCGGGACGGCGCTGCTCGTGATGGAAGGATTGGTGAACTGCTTCGCCCGTATCAGGAGAGAGGCAGCACCATCCCGAAACCTTGCCCGCCATCGCAGGCATGAACTGATTCGCGTCTCCCACAGCATTCTCCACAGCGCGTCCGACATCTCCGGGCTACAGCTTCTCCGCCACCCGTAACTTCGCGCTTCTGCTGCGAGGGTTGCGATCGATCTCCTCTTCGGCCGCCATCACCGGCTTCTTGGTCAGAAGCCGGTACAAGCCTTGTTTTGCGCCGTCGCGCAGACTGTCCTTCACCTTGCGGTCTTCCAGCGAGTGGAAGCTGATGAGGACCAGCCGTCCTCCGGGCTTGAGGACCCGGGGCGCGCTCTGCAGCAGCGCCACCAGGTCGTCGAGCTCGCGGTTCACGTGAATCCGGATCGCTTGGAAAGTACGAGTCGCGGGATGGATGCGGCGATCGGCCGGATTCATTGGCCGGGCCGCGGCCGATATAACTTGCGCGAGATGAGCGGTAGTTCGTATCGGCCGCGACCGGACAATGGCTCTGGCGATTCTCCGCGACCTCCTTTCCTCACCGAATTCGTAAATCAGATCGGCGAGCTCGCGCTCGTCCATCCGATTTACCACTTGATCGGCGGTGCGCTCGGCCTGCGGGTCCATCCGCATGTCGAGCGGTCCTTCCGCCTGAAAACTGAATCCCCGCTGCGCGTCGGCCAACTGCATCGAACTGAGCCCCAGGTCGGCCAGCAGCCCATCCGCCGAACCCGGCGGGACCCGTTCGCCGATTTCGGCGAAGGAGGCGTGCACCAGCGTGACCTCGGGCCAGCTCCCCTGGAATTCCGGGGGAGGGTGGCTCAGACGCTTGCGGGCGATCTCCAGCGCCGCGGGGTCCTTATCGAAGCCAATCAAACGACCCCGTGGGCCGAGGCGCTTTACGATTTCGCAAGCGTGCCCGGCCAAACCGAGGGTCGCGTCGATATAGGTCCCGCCGCGCTTGACGGCCAGGAAATCGATCGCTTCTTTTGAAAGAACCGAAACATGGCCACTGTTCCCTGCTCCGCCATGTCCGCCCCGAGGGGCGTTGTTGAACTCCCCAAAATCCTCTTCCGCCACTAGATGCCCAGTTCGTCGAGAGTCTTTTCATCCTCAGCCGTGAACGGGTTCTCTGCCATCTCCTTGCGGAACTGCTCCATGTTGCGGACTTCCAGGTAGGTCAGGTTGCCGAGCACCGCGACCTCGCCCTTCAGGTCGGCCGATTCCCGCAACAGCGCCGGCAGCAGGACGCGCCCCTGGCCGTCCATCTCCACCACCTGCCCGTAATAATTCGTCCGCTGCAAAAGCTTTTTCTTGGTGGGGTTGAAGTTCGACAGGCGCGCCAGCTTCTCCTCGATGCGCTGCCACTCTTCGAAGGGATACACTTGAGCAACCCTGCCATCCATACTGGTGATGTAGAATTCGACGCCGGCATACTTCTCGTCCAACACGCGCTTGAATTCCGCCGGGACCTTGAGCCGTCCCTTTTCGTCCACGCGGGTTGGGTGATTGCCTCGGAACATGTGCTTTCGGCTTTGCCGGGCCCTTCGATGTCAAACCGGCTGCCACTGCCACAGCCAGGGAGGTGAAAGCGGTCACGAGTTCGTCCATCTGGGGCTGGTTGTTGTCGTTTTTGGGCTTTTTTTCGTCCATCAACCGACCGTCACCACTTGCTGGCACTACCGCCCACGGACTTACTCTGTTCACCACTTTCTACCACTTTTGACCACATCCTACGCCTAAATTGTTATGTGTCAACAGCAAAGTTGAAGGTAGGGTGAGGGCCGGGGGACCAACTTAGAAAACCACGAGGGCTTGTGCTCTGCCCTGCCGCCAAGCACAAGGGATTGCGTTTACTGCTGTGGTGCGCCGCGGCAGCCGCGCGCCCCGGCTGCCAAGCAGGCTGTGGAAAACGCGGGTTCTTACTACTCGACTGGACCCTCCTCGGCGAGTTCCTGCGGCACCAGGGGCGCAGGCGTGAACTTCAGAGACATTTCGCCGATGCGCACCTCGGATACGCGCTTCAGGCCATTCTCGTTTCGGTAGAGCACTTCTGGATCCTTGACCGGCAGATCAAGGGTGCCCTTCTCCACCAGCGCCTGACCGGCGACAGCGCTGCTATTCGATGGCCGCAAGTACAGCTCGGCCAGGTTGGCTTGACGGGGAATCAGCAAGACATCGTAAACGCCTGCTGGCAGTGAACGCAGCCCCAGCATAACGTCGTTGTTGACCTTGATCCGGCCGCTCGCCGGCAGGGCTGCAAGCTTGGCCTCCATGGCTTTGCGTGCGGCCTCGATCTCGATGAGCTTTCCCGCGGTTGCAAGTTGCAGGGCGTTCAACAGATCGGCGTAATGCTTGTCGTTCGTCTTTAGCACCAGGTTATGGACGATGCGCTGGTCGCGCCAGGCGATACTGATGAAGTGCTCGTTGACAGTCGCGTCCCCGATCAGCGCGCCACCGCTGTATTGGATCCCCATCCCCGTCAACACGACCAGCAGGGCGCCCAAGCAGCCATCGCCGCAATTGCTCCCGGCATCGACGTTGAACGAATCCCAGAACTGCATCCACTCATTCTTGCGATGGCGGACATTCACGTCATGCGCAACGTTGATGATCGCTGCAAGCGGGATGGAAAACAAAGTGTCTTTGCCTGTCCGACCGACGAGCCACTCCTTCCCGATCTCGAGAGTGATCGTGCGGGGGCGTTTGGTCGCCTGATTGCCGAATGCGAACTGCACATCGAACTTCTTGGCTCCGGCCTCTGTGGCCCCGCGGTTCGCCAATCCGAGCGGTAACGGAAGCACCGCGCTCTCCCGGAGCTTGCGCATGACAGCCTCAGCAAGCAGCGGAGCAGCGCGCCCGCCGTCGCTCGCCACTATCTTGCCCTGGAGCTCTTTCCCCGTCGCGTGGTGCACGATCTTGTAGCGCCAGTCGAAGGTGAGAAAGGGGCGCGTCACTTCGATACTGGCGTCCGCGGCATCGCTCGGTTCCGTTACCAGCATGAGTCCCCAGGACGCGTATTCGGGCCGGGCTTTGAAGGAGGCGCGCAGCAGGTCGTCTTCCAGGTACACAGTCTTGGATTGGAGTCTGAGCGAGTGCACCGGCATGGCCGAGTTCGTACCTGGCCGGTCCTTCGAAGCCAAGTGCCCCGCGTCGATCTGCATCCTGGCTGCGGTCCGTGCCGCGCGCAGTTCCGGTAACTTCGCAGCCACGTCGGCCGCAAGCAAGGAGGCCGCCTCCTCGCCCTTGTGCGCGCTCGCCATTCCCCCGCCCACTCGTGCTCCCGTCACCCGGTCGGTGATCTGGTATTCCCAGTCATAGGTCAGGAAAGGACGCGTGACCACCAGAATGAAGTCTGCCGTCTTGGGATCCGACACGAGTTTGTACCCGCTTTGCGACAGAGCCGGCATGTTTGCCAGTTCGCGTGCCAAGACCTCGCTCTTCAGGTACACGGTGCGCGACTCGGCGGCGATGGTCAGCGGCGAGGCAGCCGCAGCGTCGGGTGGTGCCTTCCTTTGTTTGGCCAGCTCGGATAATAGGACCGCCTCTCGCGCGATCCAGGCGGTGGCTTCGGCCAGGCCTTCGGTTGCGGAACCGGAGTAGAGGTCCTTCTCACGTTTTTCCAGGATCTGACTGTTGAGAACCTCGCAGTGAAGAAAGAAGCCACTCTTTTCGATCGACGCCGTGATGTCCGCCGTCGAGGAATCAGTCGTCAGGCGGAGCAGACCCGTCTTGACCTCTGGGAGTGATTCCAATGCACGCACCATGTCTTCGGGGTGCAATGCTTTTATGTGGACGTAAAGAACAGGCGCGGTGCTGGAGCTGGGCGAAGCCGCTTGTCCTTGTGCGGCACTGACCAACAGGATGCACGAGAGTAGCACTGCCAATGATCGCGCTGACATTGTCGCCTCCTCGTCCGGATCGTCGCCTTCTGAGATCCCCCTGGGTGGGAGATTTTGCCCTCCCGGGAGCCGGACTTCAACGTGAGAACTTGCCTCTAACGAACGAAGGCTGCAATGCACAGCGGCTCAAGCTGCTCTCATTGTGTAATGGGTATTGAAATCAGCGGGTTGCAAGAGGACCTCCCTAAGAGAAAGCCCTCCCAAGAGGGAGGGCCCGATCAGCCGTAGCTCCTATCGTGCGGCGGCGAGTGTTTTCTCTGGTGTCCGTCTCTTGATCCCCATAAGAGCGACAGCTCTCTTGGCGATGTGCTCAGCGCTGACCTCGAACTCCTTGATCAGCTCCCAGGGCGCGCCGCTGTCGCCGAAGCGGTCCTTCACCCCGATGGCGCCGGTGATGTACGGCACACCGTAGAGCTCCTCACTCTCGGTGAGCACGCCGCTGACCCGCCAGGCCAGCGCGCCGATCTGGTGCTCTTCGGCGGTGATCACCACGCCGGTCTCGCGCGCCGCGCGGATGATGGCGGCCACGTCGATCGGCTTCAGCGTGTGCAGGTTCACGACGCGCGTCTCATAGCCGAAATCCTGCTTGAGGATGTAGGCGGCGCGCATCGCCTCGGGCACCATGGGGCCGCAGGCGATGATGGAGAGGTCCTCGCGCTCGTTGTCGTAGTCAGCGGCAAGCACGGTCTCAAAGGCGTCGATGAATTTCTCCGCCTCGCGCCGCAGGCGGATGACATTCGCCTTGCCGAAGGCGAACGGCGTCTTCTCGTCGGTGACGACCGGCGTAGCCTCGCGGGCGAAGCGGACATACTTCGGCCCCGTGTGCTTCAGCAGCAGGTAGTCGGTGGCCTTGCGGGTCTCGATGATGTCGCAAGGCACGCACACCGCCATATTGGGCAGGCCTTCCATGGCGAACAGGTCTTCCAGCGCCTGGTGAGTGGCGCCGTCCGGCCCCACCGAGACCCCACCGTGCGCGCCCGCGATCAGCACATTGAAGTTGCCGTAGCAGACCGACGTGCGCACCTGGTCCAGGTTACGGGCGGCGGCAAAAGTAGCGTACGTGCCGAAGACCGGCAGCTTCCCTTCCCGCGCCAATCCGGCGGCCGCGGCGGTCGCCGACTGCTCCGCGATGCCCATCGAGATCCAGCGGTTCTTCCGCTCGGGATTCTTGGCGTAGAACTCGCTGATGGTGATGGAGCCGGAAATGTCGAGTCCCAGCCCGACCACCCGCTCGTCGCCGCCGTGGGCGGCCAGCGATTGCCCGAAGCCCAGGCGCGTCGGCTTCATCTCGGCCTTCATCCGGCTGTCGGAGTTCCACCAGTAATCGCGGCTGAAGCGGGGCATCTTGGCCGCCAGCTTCTTTTCCACCTCGGCTTGATACGCGGCCGCCTTCTGCAGCAGCTCCGTGTAGGGGACCTTGTCAACAAGCCCGAGTTCGGTCAGGCCCTTGATCATCTCCTCCTGGTTAGGCGCCTTGCCGTGCCAGCCGGCGACGTTCTCGCAGAAGCTCACGCCCTTGCCCTTGATGGTGTCGGCGATGATCAGCAGTGGCCGCTCGCCCTGTAGTTTTCCTTTCTCCAGGGCGTCCACGACCTGGTCCATGTCGTGGCCGTTGATGCGGGTAACATCCCAGCCAAAAGCCTTGTACTTGGCGGCCAGCGGGTCGATGCTCATCACGTCGGAGACGAAGCCGTCGATCTGCAGGCGGTTGCAGTCGATGATGCCGACCAGGTTGTTGAGCTTGTAGTGGCCGGCCTCCATGGCCGCTTCCCAGATCTGGCCTTCCTGCTGCTCGCCGTCGCCCATGATGCAGAAAGTGGTGTACTCGCGGTTGTCCAGCTTGGCGGCCAAGGCGATGCCGACGGCGATGCTCAGCCCCTGCCCCAGCGAGCCGGTCGAAGCTTCGACCCCAGGCAGCTTGAGCCAGTGCGGATGTCCCTGGAACGGCGAATACAGCTTGCGCAGCGTGACCACGTCTTCCTTGGGGAAGTAGCCGGCAAAGCCGAGGCCGAGGTACAGGCTCGGCGCCTTGTGCCCGGTGGACCATATGACGCGGTCGCGCTCGGGCCAATCCGGATCTTGGGGATCGTGGTTGGCGACCTTCAGGTACAGCGCTGCGGCGATGTCCATGATGGACAGCGTGCCTCCGGCATGTCCGGAGCCGGCGGCGCACAGGGCCACCAGATCGTAGCCGCGCATCAGGTTGGCAGCCTCCGCCAGTTCGCTCACACTGTAGTCCCGAATCTTCTTGCCGGTCTTGGAGTTGATCAGAGCCATAGGTCTCCCTCGGCGGCAGTTTTCGCCGTTGGCCCTAGTCTTCGCCCCCGGGCGGGCCTTCGGCAGTGATGGCACACACAAGGGTTTGTGACGGGCGAACGGGAGGGCAATGGTGGAGGGAGCTACAGCCCGCAGTTCTTCACGTTCGTCGGCTGACGGAACTTGCGCATGTGGATCTCGGTGCCGCCGCGCTTGTACTCCACGCGGTCCATGAGCTGATTGATCAGGAACACTCCGCGGCCATGCTCGGAGAACACATTCTCGCCCACCACCGGATTAGGCAAGGTTTGGGGATCGAAGCCTTCCCCGGGATCGCGCACCACCACCAGCATGCCGTGCACGTCGTCACAGGCTACGCAGCACTCGATGGTGCGGCGGGGATCGTTGCCGGCCCCGTGGACGATGGCGTTGGCCAGCGCCTCCCGCATCGCCAGCTCCACGTCCATTTCGTGGCCGCAGGCGCACTGCATGGCGGTCACGATGGCCATGAAGCCCTCGATCACGCCTCCCAGGCGGTTGACGTCGGCGGGAATGGTCATGTCCATCTTGACCTTGAGGTTGTCGGCATAGAACTCGCAGGTGGGCAGCGCCATGAGAAGCCTCCCGGGGCGTACCGTCATTCTACGACCCCAGGCGGCCGGCACAATCCCTTGTGATGCATGTCACATTGCGATGTTCATCCGCCGTTGACATCGCGCCCCGGTAGCGTATACTGGCGGCCATGTTCTTCGAGGCCCACAACACCATTATGGCCATGTGCATGATTTGCATGTGCGGCCGTGGTCTGTGGGCAGCCTCGAAGGAATGAAGTAATCAGCCGATAAGGCAACAAGTTCCGAGCGGCCCACGATCACACGGATCGTGGGCCGTTTCCTTTTTCCGGTGAAAACGACGAGAGGAGAAGACATGTCAACCAGCAACAACGGCAACCAGCGGCACCGGCTGGCCACCCTCGCCATCCACGGCGGGCAGCAGCCCGACCCCACCACCCGGTCGCGGGCGGTGCCCATCTACCAGACCACATCGTTCACCTTCGACGATGCCGACCACGCCGCGCGCCTGTTCGCGCTCAAGGAGTTCGGCAACATCTACACCCGCATCATGAACCCCACCACCGACGTCTTCGAGAAGCGCGTGGCGGCGTTGGAAGGCGGGGCGGCGGCGCTGGCCGTGGCGTCAGGACAAGCTGCCGAGACCCTCGCCCTCATCACCCTGGCGCGCGCCGGCGACGAGATCGTCTCCACCACCTCGCTCTACGGCGGGACCTATAACCTGTTCCACTACACCCTGCCCCGGCTGGGCATCAATGTGCGCTTTGTCGATGCCGAGGATTTCAACGGGCTGCGCGCCGCCATCAACGAAAAGACCAAGGCGGTCTATACCGAGACCATCGGCAATCCCAAGCTCGACATCGTGGACATCGAGCGCCTGGCCGCCATCGCCCATGAACACGGGCTGCCGCTGGTCATCGACAACACCAGCGCCTCACCCGCCCTGTGCCGGCCGCTGGAGTGGGGCGCCGACATCGTGGTCCACTCCGCCACCAAGTTCATCGGCGGGCACGGGACCTCCATCGGCGGCGTGATCGTGGACGGCGGCAAGTTCGATTGGAAGACCTCCGGGCGCTTCCAGGAATTCGTCGATCCCGATCCCTCTTACCACGGCGTCTCGTTCACCGAGGCCTTCGGCCCGCTGGCTTTCATCATCAAAGCCCGGGTGCAGGGGCTGCGCGATACCGGCGCCTGCCTCTCGCCCTTCAATTCGTTCCTCTTCCTGCAAGGCGCGGAGACGCTGCATCTCCGTCTGCAGCGGCATTCCGAGAATGCCCTCGCGGTCGCCCGTTTCCTGGGACAGCATCCGGCGGTCGAGTGGATCAACTACCCCGGCCTGTGGACCAACGGCAACTATCAGCGGGTGAAGAAGTACCTGCCGGACGGCGCCGGCTCGCTGGTCACCTTCGGCATCCGCGGCGGGTACGAGGCGGGGAAGAAGTTCATCAACTCGCTCAAGCTGTTCAGCCTGCTGGCCAACATCGGCGATGCCAAGTCGCTGGTCATCCACCCGGCCTCGACCACCCACCAGCAGCTGTCCGAGGAGGAGCAGCGTTCCACCGGCGTCACCCCGGAGCTGGTCCGCCTGTCGGTAGGGCTGGAGGATGTGCGCGACATCGTGGAGGACCTTGACCAGGCGCTGGAGACGGCGACGGGCAAGCGGGCGGTGCCGCTGGCCGCCGCGGGGGATTAGCCATGGCCAACGTCCTTCCGACATTCGAGGGCGACGTCGTCCTGCGCGAAAAGCCATTCGTGCTCGACGGCGGCGCCCAGCTGTCTTCCGTCAAGCTGCATTACGCGGTGTATGGCGATCCGGCCCGCGCTTCCGTCGTGCTGGTCTGTCACGCTTTGTCCGGCTCGGCGCGGGCGGCGGAGTGGTGGCCGCAGCTCTACGCTGCCGGCGGGCCGCTGCAACCGTTCGCCTCCCTCTGCTTCAACATACTCGGATCGTGTTACGGATCGACCGGGCCGACTTCGGTGGACCCCGCGACCGAGAAGCCCTATGGCCCGGAGTTCCCCCCGGTCACCATCGCCGACATCGTGCGCGCCCAGGCGTCGGCGCTCGATTCCCTGGGGATCGACCGGCTGCACGCCGTAGTGGGCGCCTCCATCGGTGGCATGCAGGCGCTGCAATGGGCCATCGACTTCCCCGACCGGGTGGAGCGCTGCATCGCCATCGGAGCAGCCCCGCTCTCCGCCATGGGCCTGGCCTTCAACCACCTGCAGCGCGAGGCCATCCGCCTGGATCCCGAGTGGCAGGGCGGCCGATACCAGCGCCAGCCGGCCAGAGGCCTCGGCTTGGCGCGGTCTCTCGCCATGTGTACGTACAAGTCCGCGCAGCTCTACGAAGAGCGGCACGGGCGGCGGCCGAACCACGGCGAAGATCCTTACCGTTCGCTCTACGACCGCTTCGATGTGGCCGGATACCTCGACCATCAGGGCGAGAAGCTGGTGGCCCGCTTCGACGCCAACGCGTATCTCGTGATCTCGAAGGCCATGGACACCTTCGATCCCCTGCGTGGCTACGCCTCTGAGCAGGCGGCGTTCGGCCGCATCCGCGCCCACACCACGCTGGTCGGCATCAGCAGCGACTGGCTATTCCCCGCCGCCGATGTCTGGTCGGTGGCCCAGCGCATCCGCTCTGCCGGCGCCCGCTGCGAATGCGCGGAGATCGACAGCGGGCACGGCCACGACGGATTCCTTGCCGACGCCCACCTGCTCGAACCCATTCTCAGGAATGCGCTCGGGGCGGAGCGGTCACGGGCCACGGCCACTGCCCATACCCCTTCCAAGGAGCTGCGCGATGGAACCGTTGGTTGACCGTCGGTGCGATCGTCACCGGGGGCGCCGTGCTGTGCGGGTGAGCTTCAGCCAGTGTCATCCCGAACGCCTTTAGGCGTGAGGGACCTGCTTTGTCGTCGAGAACAGCAGGTCCCTCAGGGCTAGAGCCCTTCGGGATAACACAGTCTCAGATCGACGCCACCTCATAGAGATACTCGACGAAGGAGCCTACTGCCCCGTCAATTCCCTGCACTGCTTTGTTGGTGGATTCGATCACGAAATACTCGTCGGGCGCGTGCGCTCCGCTGCCATGTCCCAGGCCAAAGTGTCCCGCCGGCAGGTGCAGCGGCGCGCCGGTGAATACGAATCCCGGCCAGGAGCCGGCGCCGCGCGGCATGAGAATGGGCTCGATGCCCGCTCGCCGATAGACCGCAGTCTCGGCCCGGATGACCGCTGCGTCAGGCGGAGTGCTGGTCGGGTCGTAGCCCCCGGTCATGTTGACCTCGATGTCGCCGAAGCCGTGCTTCGCCAGGTGCGCCTTCAGAGCGGCGAGCGCCTCGGACGCGGTCATGTCTGGCACCAGCCGCAGGTCGAGCTTGGCCACGGCCCTGTGCGGCAGGATCGTCTTCCCGCCCGGCCCGGTGTAGCCGCCGACCAATCCCTCGATGTTCACCGTGGGACGCGACATCAGCTGCTCCAGCGCTCGCTGGAAGTCTGCGTCATACATCCAGTGTTTCAGCCCCAACTGCCGCATCATGATCTTCTCGTCGAACCGGCGGGCCGCATCGGCGATCATGGTTTTTTCCGCCGCGGACAGCGGCCGCGCCTTGGCGGCTAGGCCCTCGATGGCGGGAGTGTTGCCGTCTTCCGACACCAGGGTATGTAGCGCCTGCACCAGGTGCCAGGCCGGGCTGTCCACGGTCGCTTTCAGGGACGAGTGGATGTCGTGGCTGGGCCCGCGCCCCCAGCGCTCGCCGCTGGAGACCAGTTCCACCTCGATGATGCCTTTGGCTCCGAGCACGATCTCCACCTTGCCGTCGAGTTCCTGCGAAGCCGACGGCATCATGATGCCCATGCACTTGCTCAAGGCCGACAGCACCTCCGGCTTGCGCACCACCTGGGGAAAATGGGGCGAGCCGATCTCCTCCTCGCCCTCGGCGACCAGCACCAGGTTCACCGGCAGGTTGCGGCCCGCGCCGCGGATGGCGTGCAGCGCCGCCAGCATCGCCGCCTCCGGCCCTTTCTGGTTCACCGCCCCGCGCCCCACCACGACCTTCCCCACGCCGGGCTTGTCCACCAGCCGGGCCTCCCACGGCGGCGAGCTCCACTCTGCGGGGTCCACCTGCTTGACGTCGTACATGAAGTAGAGCCCCAGGCTGCGCGGCGCGCCGGCATCCAGGGTCGCGAAGAGGCCGGGCTGGCCGTCAGTGGGCATCCTGGCGACCTGATTGAATCCGGCATCGCGCAGCATGCGCATGAAGAGGTCGCAGCCTTCGCTCACCCCGCGGTTCTCGGCCGCGATGGAGGGCTGCCGGATCCATTCCTGGAGGCGCTGCACCGATTCGTCGTGCCGTTTCGCGATCTCCGCCTTGATGGCATCGAGTTCGCCCTGAGCCGCCGGGGTGTAGCGCGACAATGCGAGCGCCGCCGCGCCGGCTGCGGTTCCTTGCAGAAAAGTCCGTCGGTCCATGGGCGGGGAGGATAGCAGGCGCGGACGACGGTGTCAGCAGGGTGCCCTGCCCTTGTCTCGCCCGGGTTTGGCAAGACTTGGGTGGGCAAACCCCAGGGACGAGGTCAGTTCACATTGACCGTGATGGGCACGATGTGGACGTCGGCGTTGTTGACGCCCTGGAGCACGACCGCACCCGACTCCGGTGTGAAGCTTGGCGGTGGCGGTGGCGAAAACGAGCTGGAGCCGCCGCCGCAACCCGCCAGCATGGCTGCCAACAGCAGCAGGACAGCTCCAGTGAGAAACAGCGCGCGCGTCGCCGCTTTGTTCCGTTTGCGCCGTACGCCCGCGCCCAGCAGCAGGCCCACGACCAGAGTCCCGCCGCCCCAGCTCCAGGCGAAGTAGCTGGGCGTGGCTCCCAGCGGCAGCAGCTTTGCCGTGCTCGACGCCGTTATGGTGAAGGTGGCGTTGCCCGGCGGCGACATCGGACTGGGAGGGGTGCAGGTGACACCGGCCAGCGACGTGGACACGATGCAACTGAATGTCACTGGCCCGTTGAATGTGGTCCCCCCCAGCGTCACGGTCACCATCTGGGAAGTGCCGTGTGTGACGGTGATCGTCGACGATCCCCCATTGCTCATGGTGAAGTCCGGCGGCGCCGGCGTGCTGGTGGTGCCGCTGGCCAGTTCCGAGATGAGGTTGTAGGCGTCCACTGTCCCCAAACCGGTGGCCAAGTCATAGCCGACGGTAGCGCTATAGCCGATCTGCCCGCTCTGCGGACAAGTGCCATTGTTGTTCAAGAACGCAAAGCCGGGGCTGCAAGGCACCGTATTGTCGCCGCTGGTGACGTCGTGGAAGGCGTCGGTGGAGTTGGCCGCCAATGCATACAGCATCGGGTTCACGTTCCCTTGGGGTCCACCCATCTTCTGGTTCAGCAGCGCCACCATGCCAGCAAAGGTCGGCGCCCCCGCCGAGGTTCCCCCGATCGCGTCCAACGTCGTATCCGACCGGCGGAACCCGTTGGTGCAGTCGGCGGGACTCTGGTTGCTGGCGCAGATCAGGTAGCCATCGTGGACGAAGGCCGCGGCCAGCGAGAGATCGGGGACGTCGCGCATTGTGTCGTTGGCATCCAGCATCGGTTGCCAGACCGGCTTGGAGTTCGGGACGCAGTTCTGTCCCTGGGCATCGCAGATCTGCAGCGTGCTCTTGCCGCCGCCTCCCCCCGCCAGCTGGCCTCCATTGGCTGTGGTCTCATTCCATGTCGTCTCCGGGATATAGGAGAGCGCGGAGCCGTTGAAGCTGTTGTTCGCCGAGGCCCAGAACTGGGAGGGCGTGTTCCCCTCATTGAACATCGTCCCGCCGACGCCGGTCACAAAGGCACTGCTGGCGGGGAAATCCACGGCCAGGCCGTGGGTGGCGCTGGTGGCGGTGAACGACTCGCAGTCGCCCGCGCCGGTATCACCCGAGGGTCCGACGACGGTCTGGCCCTGCGAATTCGCTTGCTGGAACAGACCGGTGAAGGTGGTGATGTCGCTGGCCGTCCAGAACGACTCGCAAGCGCCGTAGCTGATGCTGAGTACGGACGCGACGTTGTTGCTGATGGCGTACGCCATCGAATCGAATGCGCCGAGACTGGGCGCGTTTCCAGGGGTCACGAAGATGATGGTCGCTTTCCGCGCTACTGCCCCCGCCCACTCCACGTCCAGGTCCGCTTCTGCGATATCGTTGCTGTTGACCCCGGCCACGTATCCCGGGATCTTCTGCACCACCGGCGCATTCGCCGGTAGCCCCGACAGGCTGCGGAAGGTGGCGATGTCCGGGAGCAGGATGTCGGTTTGTCCCATGACCGCCAGGGTCTGCCCGGTTCCGTCGATGCCCTGGTCATACAGTGGCTTCAGGTGGTAGATGGTCGCGAAATCGTCCGGAGTAAGGAAGTGGTTGCCGCTGATGCTGGAGGTGAACTTCGGCTGTGGCCGGCGGACGGCCCGGGCCTTGGGACGGAAATCGTGCAGCCCGCGTATCCCCAGGGTCACATCGGCCAAGACCCGCGGAAGCGACGGGTCCGCGGCGTTGGCGAAATGGACCTCGCCGTTCACCGCGTAAGTGTGGATCTCGGCCCCAAATGCCGCCCGCACCTGCGCTGCGGTCCCGCTGAACGCGAGGTACGCCCGGCCTGCCGGCCGCTCGACGATGCTGAACCCCTGCGCCTGCAGCCACTGGGCCGTTTTCGCTATGTCCGCGTCGCTGATCCCGAACCGGTCGGCGTACTGTTCCACCGTCAGCCACTTGTGATAGTTCGGCGAAGAGGGATCCTGCTGTTGCTCAAGCAGGGCGTCCAGTTCCGCCTGTTGCGCGGCAGTGCGGTTGAAGAACAGCGTGATCCGCGGCAACTGCAGCGCGTCGGCGACTTTACCGCGATCGAATCGCGCCTGAGCCAGGCGATGTACGTTCCCACGGAGCGGCGTCCTCGCTTCATCGATCTTGTCCGGGATGCGGCTCCTGGTCTGCGCTGGAGAGCCAGCCGCCACCAGGACGAGAAGAAAAACAAGGACCCACCGTCTCTTCATACTCGTCATTTCCTTCCTTAGCCGGACAAACGGGGGGCACCGCCCCGAGAAGCGAGGTGTGCCCATGCGAAACACAATTCTTATAACAAAGTTGCTGCTGTGGCAGGCGTTCTTAATATTGCCCGTTCCGAACCAGGAGAATGAACCGGAGCGCCGACCGGGACTGAGCCGACTGCGGATGATAGAATCCAAGGGAGCGCTTCCCGCGCTTGCCTGCCGCGTTTCGTCTCACCGGAGAGATGGCCGAGTGGCTGAAGGCGCACGCTTGGAAAGCGTGTATACGGGAAACCGTATCGAGGGTTCGAATCCCTCTCTCTCCGCCAGCAATCCTCGCACCCCGAGGTCCTTCGCTGCGCTCAGGATTTCGCTGCGGGCTCGCCGCGCTTATCACCCTGCGCGAAACGTCACTCGTCGTCGTGCAGCTGGGCGGCGAGATAGTTCTCGATGCCCATCTCCTCGATGGCGTGCAGTTGGGCCTCCAGCCAGTCGATGTGCTCTTCCTCGTCCACCAGGATGTGCTCGAAGAGCTCGCGCGAGCCGCCATCCTTCAGCTTGTCGCACTCGAGGATGAAGTTGTTGAGGCGCTTGACCGCGTCGTATTCGAGCTGGACGTCGTTCTTGAACTGCTGCTCGACCGTCTGCCCGATGTTGATCTTGAAGTAGTCGCTCATGTTGGGCGTGCCGTCGAGGTACAGGATGCGCTCCATGAGCTGCTCGGCGTGCTTCATCTCCTCGATGGATTCCTTGCGAGTGTGCTTGGCCAGGCGCTCGTACTTCCAGTTCTCCAGCATCTCGGCGTGGAGGAAGTATTGGTTGATGGCGGTCAGCTCCGCTTTCAGCACCTCGTTCAGCATCGCGATGACTTTGCTATCGCCTTTCACGGGCAGCGTCCTTTCGTAGGGAGATGAGGGGCGGATAAGGATAGCAAACCAGTCGCCAGTCGTCAGTCGCCAGTTGTCAGCAACAGCCAGAGACGGAATTCTTCGCGCGGGTAGGGATCCTTCGACTGCGCTCGGCTCTCGCCTCACTCCGCTCAGGAAGACAGACACAGAAGGCCTTCTCTGTGCCTCTGTGGTGAGACTCTCACGCACTGCGCAGCAGGATGACGGTGGCGTCGTCCTCCAGCGCGCACTTGCCGCGGAAGTCCTGGATGTCCTGCATCAGGTCGGTGACGTTGCAATCATGATTGCCGACGAACTCCATCAACCGGTCGCGACCGAATTCCTGTTCCTGGCGGTTGAGCGCCTCCGAGATGCCGTCGGTGTAGAACAGCAGGCGGAAGTCGTGGCAGAACTTCACTTCATGCTCGGTGAAGTCGCAGGGCAGCAGCCCAAGCGGCATCCCGGCATCGGTGTGCAGCGGACGCACCTCGGGCCCGTGGCAGAGCAGCGGCCAAGGATGGCCGGCGCTGGCAAACTTGAAAATGCGGCGCTCCGGGTCCAGCACCCCGTAGACCATGGTCACATAACGGCCGGTGGTTGCATCATCCAGCAGCATCTTGTTGACGCGTGCCAGCAGCTCGCCGGGGCCTGCGGCCAAGGGGGCCAGCGTCCGCACCATGCCGCGGACGGCCGACATCAGCAGGGCTGCCGGGAGACCTTTGCCGGAAACATCAGCCAGCACGATGCCCCAGCGGTTGTGGCTCAGGGAAATGTAGTCGTACCAGTCGCCGCCCACGGCCCCCGCGGACACGCACTCCGCCTCGAGCTGAAATCCGGGCAGCGATGGCGCCTTGCGGGGCAGCAGGCTGCGTTGGATCCGGCTGGCCTCATCCTGGTCCTCGTGGAGGTGCTTCGCCTGCAGGCGTTCCTGCTGGATGCGCTGGGCATTGTCGATGGCCACCGCGATGTGCCCGGCCAACGCTTTCAGCATCTCGATCTGGGCCTTGGGAAACGCGTCCAGATCGTGGTGCGAGGCTCCGAACACCCCGATGATGCGGTCGCGCACCTTCAGCGGAATGATCACTTCCGAGCGGGTGTCGGGCTCGCAGGCGCGATAGAGCAGCTCCTGGCTGACGTCGGGCGCATAGTAAGCGGCGCCGCTGGCCACTACCTGGCCCGAAATACCTTCCGTCACCGGCCAGCGTGCACCCTTGTGCTCCTGGGTGCAGCCGTGGACCGCGGCCATGTGGAACTGGTCGCCTTCGATCAGCAGGATGCTCGACTCGATGCAGCCAAAATCCACTGCCACGCGGTGCACGATGGTGTCGAGCAGCTCGTCGAGCTCCAAGATGGAGCTGATGTGCTGCGCCGTCTTTTGCAGGGAAACCAGGGCATCGACGCGGCGCTGCTGGAAGACCGCCGGGGTGGGCAGGGGGAACGGGGTCGCGTGGCTCGCCATGACTCGCTCCTTCCGATTAGGGCATTGGATTCTCCGCAGGCGTTACGGATGTAAAAAAAAGCCGGAGAAACGCTTTCATTCTATTCTCTCCTCGCATCGTGTAACCTCTTCATTCTGTGGAATCTGCACGCAAGCAAGAGCTTCCCGAACCCCTCCTGGACGAGGAATTCCTGCGCGCTTTCGCCTACGCCCTGAAGAAGCACCGGACGCAGCGGCGGAAGGGCAAGCGCGTGCCCTATATCGAGCACCTGATGGGGGTCTGTTCCATCGTGCTGCACTACGGTGGCGGGCAGGACGAGGCCATCGCGGCCCTGCTGCACGACGTGGTCGAGGACCAGGGCGGCAAGCCGGTGCTGGAGGAGATCCGCCGCGAGTTCGGCGAGCGCGTGGCGCACCTGGTGGAGGGCTGCACCGACGCCGATTCCCATCCCAAGCCGCCCTGGGAGCAGCGCAAGAAGGCGTACATCGCGCATGTCCCGACCGCCGATCCCGGCGTCCGCCTGGTCTCCGCCGCCGACAAGCTGCACAACGCGCGCGCCATCCTGGCCGACTACCGGGAGTTCGGGGACGCGGTCTGGGACAAGTTCCAGGGGAAGCGCGACGGCACCTTGTGGTACTACCGCGAGCTGGTGAAGGCCTTCCGCAGCGCGCCCCGGGACCCGCGGGTCGATCACCTGGTGGACGAACTGGAGCGAGTGGTGCGCGCCCTGCATCGCAAGGCTGGCGTGGGGCACGAAAAATGACCGTTACCCGCGATTAACCCGCGATTCCTTCCGTTCACTGCAAACCGTTGATGTGGCGGCACATCTCTGCTAATTTAGAGGCATAACAAGCAGACCTCCGCGGCACCCCTCATGCCCGTGGTCGGGCCCAATCATCTTCAGAAGGAGACTCTCAAGTTGTCAGCCAAAGACCGCTTCTTGTTCACCTCTGAGTCAGTGACCGAAGGCCATCCCGACAAGATCGCCGACCAGATCTCGGACGCGATCGTGGACGCCTGCCTCACCGACGACCCGCACAGCCGTGTCGCCTGCGAGACCCTGCTGACCACCGGCCTGGCTTTCATCGCCGGCGAGATCACCACCAAGACCTACGCTGATTTCCCCTCGATTGTGCGCGGCACGCTGACCTCGGTGGGCTACACCGACGCCTCGTACGGCTTCGATTCCCAGACCTGCTCCGTGATCTCGTCCATCCACGAGCAGTCGCCCGACATCGCCATGGGCGTGGATCCGGGCGGCGCCGGCGACCAGGGCATGATGTTCGGCTACGCCACCAACGAGACCGAGGAGCTGATGCCGATGCCCATCATGCTGGCGCACAAGCTCACCCAGCGTCTCGCCGAAGCCCGCAAGACCGGCCAGCTCGAGTTCCTCCGCCCCGACGGCAAATCCCAGGTCACAGTCGAGTACGACGCCCGCACCCACAAGCCGGTGCGGGTGGACGCGGTGGTCATCTCCACCCAGCACTCGGAAACCGTGGACAACAAGAAGCTGCGCGCCGACGTGCTGCAGTACATCATCCAGGCGGTGGTGCCCAGCCACATGCTCGACGCCGACACCAAGTACCACATCAATCCGACCGGACGGTTCGTGGTGGGCGGCCCCATGGGCGACACCGGCCTGACCGGGCGCAAGATCATCGTGGACACCTACGGCGGTATGGGCCGGCACGGCGGCGGCTGCTTCAGCGGCAAGGACCCGACCAAGGTCGACCGCTCTGCCGCCTATATGGCGCGCCACATCGCCAAGAACATCGTCGCCGCCGGGCTGGCCGAGCGCTGCGAAGTGCAGCTGGCGTACGCCATCGGCGTGGCCGACCCGGTCAGCGTGCTGGTGGACACCTTCGGCACCGGCAAGGCCAGCCCGGAGAAGCTCACGGAACTGGTCCGCGCCAACTTCAAGCTGACTCCCAAGGGCATCATCGAATCGCTGAACCTGCGCCGTCCGATCTTCCGCAAGACGGCCGCCTACGGCCACTTTGGCCGCAAGGACTCCGATTTCACCTGGGAAGCCACCGACAAGGCCAAGACGCTGCGCGAGCAGGCGGGCGAGAAGGCGCATCCTGTCGCCCACACTAGATAGGACCTAAGGGGCGCGGACTTCGCGCCCCCAAGTCCCCCTCAACCTGACTGATCCATGACTACGAAGACCAAGGAAACTATGGCAACGACCGCTGCACAAGTGAAGTGTGACGTAAAGAACATTGAGCTGGCCGACCAAGGCAAGAAACGCATCGAGTGGGCGAACCAATCCATGAAGGTGCTCCAGCTCATCCGCAAGGAATTCATCAAGAACCAGCCGCTGAAGGGGATCCGGGTGTCGGCCTGCCTGCACGTGACCTCGGAGACGGCGAACCTGGCCATCACCCTGCGTGATGGCGGCGCTGACGTGGTGCTCTGCGCCTCCAACCCGCTGTCCACCCAGGACGACGTGGCCGCTTCGCTGGTCCGGGACTACAACATCTCGGTCTTCGCCATCAAGGGTGAGGACAACGAGACCTATTACCAGCACATCCTGTCGGCGCTGGACCACAAGCCGCACATCACCATGGACGATGGCGCCGACCTGGTCACCACCGCCCTGACCAAGCGCACCGACGTGGCCGACGGCATCATCGGCGGCACCGAGGAGACCACCACCGGCGTCATCCGGCTGCGCGCCATGGCCGCCGAGAAGGTGCTCAGGTACCCCATCATCGCGGTGAACGACGCCGACACCAAGCATATGTTCGACAATCGCTACGGCACCGGCCAGAGCACCATCGACGGCATCGTGCGCTCCACCAACGTGCTGCTCGCGGGTAGTAAGTTCGTGGTCGCCGGCTACGGCTGGTGCGGGCGCGGCCTGGCTTCGCGCGCCCGTGGCCTGGGCGCCGACGTGATCGTCACTGAGATCGACCCCACCCGCGCTCTGGAAGCGGTGATGGACGGCTACCGCGTCATGTCCATGAACGAGGCGGCCAAGATCGGCGACGTCTTCTGCACCGTCACCGGCAATAAGAGCGTGATCACCAAGGAACACTTTGAGGCCATGAAGGACGGCGCCATCGTCTCCAACTCCGGCCACTTCAATGTCGAGATCGACATCCCGGCGCTGGAGAAGCTGGCCAGCTCGAAACGCACCACCCGCGATTTCGTGGAGGAGTACTCGCTGAAGGACGGGCGCAAGATCAACCTGCTCGGCGAGGGACGCCTGATCAACCTGGCGGCCGCCGAGGGGCACCCGGCCTCGGTGATGGACATGAGCTTCGCCGACCAGGCGCTGGCGGCCGAGTACATGGTGAAGAACCACGGCTCGCTGGAGAAGAAGGTCTACGGCGTGCCGGCCGAGCTCGACAAGCGGGTCGCGCGGCTGAAGCTGGAGTCCATGGGTATCAAGATCGACCGTCTCACTCCGCAGCAGGAAGAGTACCTGGCGAGCTGGAGCGAAGGCACCTAGTGATCGTATGGGACAGCCCCTCGGCTGCCCTGAAGCGTGAGCGAAGTTGCTGCGCGGCCGCCCCCGGCCGCGCTTTCCATTCTTGTATCGCAATCTACATGCCCGAATCTGGCTGACGACCGACGACTGACGACCAACGACGTGATTTATCATGTCCGTTTGCTATGACCATGAAACACATCGCTGATTGGGCCTTGAACACGGCGGCGCAGCGCGGCGCCAGCTACTGCGACCTGCGGGTGGTGGACGAACGCGACCGCATGCTGGCCACCAAGAACGGCGCCGTGGGCCACGCTTCGGAGGGTGAGTCGCTGGGTGTGGGCATCCGCGTCATCGTCAACGGCTCGTGGGGCTTCGCGGCCACCGAGGAACTGACTAGGGAAGGCGTCGAGGGCGCGGCTGTCCAGGCAGTCGAGATCGCGCGCGCCTCGGCCGGGGTGAAGGAGCATGACGTCCGCCTGGCCCCGGAAAAGCCGGTGACTGTCGAGTGGAGCTCGCCCTGCCGCGTCGATCCCTTCTCCACCTCCATCGAGCAGAACCTCGACCTGCTGCTGCGCGTGGACAAGGAGCTGCGGGCGGTGGAGGGCGTCACGCTGGCCGAGACCAATCTCCACCTCCGCCGCTACGAGCAGTGGTTCTATTCGTCCGAAGGTTCCGACATCCACCAGACGCGCACCACCACCGGCGCCGGATTCACCGCCTACAGCTTCCAGGGCAGCGAGATCCAGAAGCGCTCCTACCCCAACTCCTTCGGCGGGCAGTACCAGAACAAGGGCTATGAGCTGATCGAGGAGCTGAAGCTGGTGGACAACGCCCGCCGTATCGGGGAAGAGTGCGTGGCGCTGCATAAAGCCGACCAGTGCCCGGAAGGAAAGTCCGACATCGTGCTCGATTCCTCGCAGCTGGGGCTGCAGATCCACGAATCCATCGGCCACCCCATCGAACTCGACCGGGTGCTGGGCATGGAGGCGAACTTCGCCGGGATGTCCTTCCTTACTTTGGAGAAGCTGCGCACCCTGCGCTACGGCAGCGACATCGTGAACGTGGTAGCCGACGCCACCGAGCAGCACGGCCCGGGCCTGGGAACCTTCGCCTACGACGATGAAGGCGTCCCGGCGCAGTGCACGCCCATCATCACCAACGGCTTGTTCACCGGCTATCTATCGTCGCGGGAGACGGCGCATGCCATCTCCGAGCAGCGCTCCAACGGCACCATGCGGGCGGAAGGCTGGAACCGTATCCCCATCATCCGCATGACCAACGTCAGCATTCTGCCGGGGGAGAAGCCGCTCAGCCTGGAGCAGCTCATCTCCGGTACCGACCGCGGCATCTTCATGCAGACCAACCGCTCCTGGTCCATCGACGACAAGCGTTACAACTTCCAGTTCGGCACCGAGATCGGATGGGAGATCAAGGGCGGGAAGCTCGGGCGCATGCTCAAGAACCCGTCATATTCCGGCATCACCACCGAGTTCTGGAACTCCATGGACGCCATCTGCAGCCGCGACCAGTGGACGCTGTGGGGCACTCCGAACTGCGGCAAAGGCCAGCCGATGCAAACCATGGGCACGGGCCACGGCGCGGCGCCCGCGCGTTTCAGGAATGTGACCGTAGGCACAGCGTACAAGGGCGCTTAGCTGAATGCTCAACAAAGAACGCTGCCAGGAGATCTTCGACACGGTCAAGAAGGCATCTTCCGCCGACGAGGTGGAGGTCCTGTTCGCCGGTGGACATCACGCTCTGACCCGCTTTGCCAACAACACCATTCACCAGAACGTCGCGGACGAAAATTACGTGGTCTCCATCCGGCCGGTCATCGGCAAGAAGACCGCTCGCGCCACCACCAACAAGCTCGACCCGGAATCGTTGAAGCGCGCGGGCGCCTCGGCGGAGGCCATCACCCGGGTGCAGCAGCCCGACCCCGACCTGCTGCCCATGGCGGAGCCCGAGCGCGCGCGGGCCGATGAGCGCAGCCCCAGCCGCTGGTTCGAGCAGACCGCGGCCGTCACCCCCCAGGACCGCGCCGCCGCCGTGGGGCGCATGGTGGATGTGGCCAAGCGCAACCGGCTGACGACGGCGGGCATTTATGCCATCTCTCGCAGCCTTGAGGCCATCTTCAATTCCCGCGGCCTTGCCCAATATCACCAGCAGACCTCCTCGGAAATCTCCATCACCATGCTGGCCGAGGACTCCTCCGGCTGGCAGAAAGCAAACTCGCCTGACGTCCGCAACCTGGACCCGGTCGCTTTGGCTGAAACCGCCGCCCGCAAAGCCCGCGAATCCACGCACCCCCAGGAGATGGCGCCCGGCAAGTACACGGTGATCCTGGAGCCCGCCGCGGTGCTCGACTTGGTGGGCTTCATGTTCTACGACTTCGGCGGGATGGCCATCCTCGACCAGCGCTCCTTCCTTAACAACCGGGTGGGCACCAGGCTCTTCGGCGAGAATGTCAACATCTGGGACGACGCTTACCACCCCCTGCAATCCGGCGCTCCCTTCGACGGCGAGGGCGTCCGCCGCCAGCGCGTTCAACTGGTGGAGCGCGGGACCGTCAAGAGCCTGGTCTATGCCCGGGGCACGGCCGACAAGATGAAGCGCTCCGAGCACGCCGCCAAAGTGGGCGACGTCCGGCCCACCGGACATGGTCTCCCCCTGCCCAACGAGATCGGCGAAGTGCCACTCAACATCGTCTTCGACGTCCCGGGCCCTACGCAGACTGTAGAGCAGATGGTGGCCTCCACCGAACGCGGCGTCCTGGTCACCCGCCTGTGGTATATCCGCGAGGTGGACCCTTACGAGAAGATCCTCACCGGCATGACCCGCGACGGCACCTTCCTGGTGGAAAACGGCCGGATCCGGCACGGGGTGCGCAACTTCCGCTTCAACCAGAGCCTGATCGCACTGCTCTCCGGGGTCGAGGCGCAGGGGACGCCGGTGCGCGCCAGCGGAGAAGAGTCCTTCGACATGGTGGTGCCCGCCATGAAGGTGCGGGACTTCAACTTCACCGAAGTGACGAAATTCTAGGAGGCAAGATGCAGGTAGCAGGGCGCAGGAAGATGCGCCGGATTCTCCCGCTTCCTGCCGCCTGCCTCCTGCTTTCTGCCTCCCAAGTAACCACCGCCGTACCCACGAGGTCACCCACAGGTCTATGACCTTAGTTACCCTGTAACTCCTAGAAAATGCTTCGTTTCGGCCTGCAACCGGGTGTATAAGCAGACTGCCATGAATAAGCAGCAATCAACCGACGAACTGCGCAGTTCGGTTCGTTTCCCCATCAAGTTGCCGGTTGCGGTCACGACCGAAGCGCGGCAGGAGCATCGCGCGGAGACCGAGAACATCTCGGCCGGCGGAGTGCTGTTCACGGTCGACGCCGAGATGGCCCCCGGGTCGAAGATCGAGTTCGCCATCGCCATGCCGGCGACTGTGTTGGGGACTTCGTCCGATGTGATGGTAAAGTGTGTCGGTCGGGTCGTGCGCTGCGCCGAGGAAGGGAACCGCAAGGCGGTCGCCGCGGTCATCGACGAGTACCGGTTCGATCGCCACTAGCGCCTGACGCTTGCATGGGCAGCTCCTCTCCCAAACCCGCCAGCCCGCCCGTCCGGAACGCGAACGGCGCCAAGACCCCGACGCCGACGCCGCTGAAAGTGTTGCTGGCGGACAGCCAGGCCATCTACCGCGTGGGCATCCGCAAGATCTTCGCGCTCGAGGACGACCTGCGGGTAGTCGCGCAGGCCGAGACCCTCGGCCAGACTTTGGCCGCCGCCTCCAAGTTCTCTCCCGACGTGATCCTCTTCGAGTCTGGCATCTGCCCCAATCCCGCCGAGGCGGTGGGTGAGGTGAGCAAGCGCGCCCCCAACGGCCGCATCGTGGTGATCACCGAGAGCATCGACGAGGAAGCGACCATCGAGTATTTCCGGCGCGGGGTCCGCGGCATCGTCCCCCGCGCCATCTCGCCCGACCTGCTGGTGCGCTGCGTGCGCAAGGTGGCGGAGGGCGAGACCTGGCTCGACAACCAGGGCATCAATTGGGTCATCGAAGCCTACCGCTCCCAGGCCTCCCAGCTTACTTCGCCCCGTCCCAAGACCAAGCTGACCGACAAGGAATTGCTGATCGTCTCCTGCGTGACCCAGGGCATGAAGAACAAGGAGATCGCGGCTGAGATCGGCACCACCGAGCAGGTGGTGAAGAATTACTTGCGCAAGGTGTACGACAAGCTGGGCGTCTCCGACCGGCTCGAGTTGGCCCTGTACAGCATCCACCATCGGCTGCTGGCCGGCGGCAAGGGCTCCGACAAGACCGAGGCTGAAGCCATGGCCGCCGCGGCCGGCGCCGCACCCCCCTCGCAGCCTCAGAAAGCCTGAACGTCGCATTACTTCTGCACCGCCCGCCGTTGCTTCAGGTATTCGCGGATGAAGACATCGATGTCGCCGTCGAGCACCCGGTCCACGTCCCCGACCTCGACCCTGGTGCGCAGGTCCTTCACCATCCGGTAGGGCTGAAGCACGTAGGAGCGGATCTGCGAGCCGAAATCGATGTCGAGCTTTGAGTCCTCGATCTTCTTCGTCTCCGCCTGCTTCTTCTCCAGCTCGTATTCGTAGAGCTTGGAGCGCAGGATCTTCATCGCCCGGTCTTTGTTCTTGTGCTGCGAGCGCTCGTTCTGGCAGGCGACCACGATGCCGGTCGGGATGTGGGTGAGGCGCACCGCGGAGTCGGTGGTGTTGACGTGCTGCCCGCCGCGCCCCCCCGAACGATAGGTGTCCACCCGCAGGTCTTCCGGCTTGATGTCGATCTGGATGGTTTCGTCGATCTCGGGGGAGACGAACACGCTGGCGAAGGAAGTGTGCCGCCGCGCCTGCTGGTCGAACGGCGAGATGCGCACCAGGCGGTGCACGCCGATCTCGCTGGTGAGCAAGCCGTAGGCGTATTCCCCGGCAACAGTGAAGGTGGCCGACTTGATGCCCGCCTCCTCCCCCGCCTGGTGATCGTTGAGCACGGTCTCGAGGCCATGGCGCTCCGCCCAGCGCAGGTACATGCGCAGCAGCATCTCCGCCCAGTCCTGCGACTCGATGCCGCCGGCCCCGGGATGGATGGTGACGATGGCGTTGCGCGCGTCGTTCTCCCCGGAGAGCAGTGTCTTGGTCTCCAGGCTGTCGACCAGCACGCGCAGGGAGTCGATCTCGCGCTTGAGGTCGGCCTCCACGCTCTCGCCTTCGCGGGCCAGCTCGAAGTAGGCAGAGATGTCGGCTTCGCGCCGCGCCAGCCCGGCCTCGGTGGCCAGCGTTTCCTCCAGCCGCTTGCGTTCGCGCATGACCTGCTGCGACTGCTCCGGGTTGGACCAGAAGTCGGGCTGGTGGAGTCTTTTCTCGATGTCGGCTAGCTGCGCGCGGACTTTGGGCGCGTCAAAGGTACTCCCGCAGGTCGCGGACCTTCTCTTTGAGAGCAGAGTATTCGCGTTCGAGTTCTTCGATCATGACCGGGAACCGCGGATCGCGCCGGCGCGGAACCGAAGACGTGCCAGCAGACCCGCCACTGTGATTATCGCACACAGGTATGCGAAGACATCGCCGTGACGGGTGTAGAAGGTGGTGTCGCTGCGGAACGCGTAAGGCACGTCGATGGCGGTGCGCTGGTGGCGCGGGGCTTGCGCCACCAGCCGCCCGTAAGGGTCGATGGAGCCGGTGACCCCGGTATTGGTGCCGCGCAGCAGCCAGCGCCGGTTCTCGATGGCGCGCATCCGCGCCATGTTCAGGTGCTGGTAGGGCGCTCCGGTGTCGCCGAACCAGCCGTCGTTGGAGATGTTGAGGAACACTTCGGCGCCGCGGTCGGCGAAGATGCGCACCTCGTCCGGAAACACCGACTCATAGCAGATGAATATGCCCATCCGGTGGCCGTCGAGGACGATGACGGTGCGCTCCGCTCCCGGCGAGAAATCTCCCGATTGCTTGGTCAGCGATTCGGCGAAGCTCAGCAGCGACTTGAAGGGCACGTACTCGCCGAAGGGGACCAGGTGCACCTTGTCGTAACGCGCCACCCACTGGCCGGCAGGCGACATCACGGCGGCCGAGTTCAGGAACTCGGAGTTCTTCTCCCGCCCTGGCGTGTTGCGCACGCCGATGCTGCCGGCCACCACGTAAGACCCGGTCTGCTGCGCGATGCCCATGATCACGTGGTGGAAGTTCGGGTCGTTGAGGAAAAACGGCGTCGGCGACTCCGGCCACACGATCAACCGCGGCGCCGGCGATGTCACGCCGCCTGCAGGTTGCTCGCTCAACTCGGTGAGCGCGGCCAATGTCTGGCGAAAATACTGGATGGTCCAGGCGCCCCCGCCCAGGATGGGCACGTTCGATTGCACCAGCCGCGCGCTGTGGGTCGCGGGCAGAGGCGCAGGACGAACCAGCGCGCCAGCCTGCAGCGTGGCCGCCGCCGCCAGGCTGGTCACCAGCATCAGCCGGCGCCGCACCGGCGGCAGCAGGAACGCCGCGGCAAACGCTGCATTGGCCAGGGCGATGCCGAATGACAGCCCGTAAACCCCGGTGATGGTGGCGACGCCGGTGAGCGGGATGTTGTCCACCTGCGCCGTGCCCAGCAGGTCCCAGGGAAAGCCGCTGATGCGAGCGCGCGCCAACTCGACCGCCACCCAGATGAATGGCGCCAGCGCCAGCACCCGCCCCTGATTGTCGCCGCCCCGGCGCGCGAGAGCGGCCACCATCAGTCCGAACGCCCCGTGATAGAGCCCGAGATACAGGCAGTAGAGGACCAGGATCCCGAGCGCGACGGGCCCGGGCAGCCCGCCGTACTCGTGCATGACGTCGTACACCCAGTAGCAACTCCCGGCATACCAGATGATGCCGCTCAGGTATCCCAGCAGGAATCCCTGGCCGGGCGTGGTGGCGCCGAGGTCGCGCCCCGCCGGGTCGATGACCCGCAACTCCTCCTGCTGTCCGGCCAGGATGGCCACCAGCAACGGGGTCAGGCAGATCCAGCACAGGATCACCAGGTTGGGACGGGGGAAGACCAGCACTTGCAGCACTCCGGAAAGTGCTGCCAGCATCCATGTTCGATGGCGGATCCCTCGCATCTGGCCGCCCAGTGTAGCAAACGGGGAGATTCTCCCGGATTAGAGAACGGAGGAACGGCCGGTGGTATTAGAATCGGGGGTCTGTCTGCCCCACGGTGACGCATGGCGGTTGTGATCAGCGGACTTATCCGATTGCTGGAGCTCCTGTTCGTCTTAGGGTGCTGCGGTTCGCTGGCCGTGATCCTGCTTTCCGGGATCGAGGACGTCGAGACCATCTTCAACCGCGAAAAGGAGCCCGGCGCGCCTACCGTGCAGCCAGAAAAGCAGAGTTGATCCGCAGCCGAGGAACGCAGGAGACCTCGGCGAACGCGATCCATGTCCTCAAACCTGACCTCACTCCCGTCCAGTTCCAACCGGGTCCGCATCGTGGTGGCGACCTCGGTGATGCTCACCTTCATCTCCTACTGGCGGGCAGCGGCCATCATCCTCAACGATCTGGGCTCATCGGCGTTCTATGCCGCGGGCATCGCCGAGCAGGCGGTCGGCAAGACCGCACCCTGGTTCATCCTGGCGGTGATGTTGTTCTCCTTCGCGGTGCGCGCCGTGTACGTCGAGAGCTGCTCCATGTTCGTGCGCGGCGGCGTGTACCGCGTGGTCAAGGAGGCCCTGGGTGGCACCCTGGCCAAGGTCAGTGTGTCCGCCCTGATGTTCGATTACATCCTCACCGGGCCGATCTCGGGCGTGTCGGCCGGCCAGTACATCGCCGGACTGGTCAATGACCTGTTCATCGCCGCCGAGGCCCACGGCTGGGTCCCGCGGGCGGTGCATTCGATGTTCGGAGGGACGCCGCACATCAACATCAACGCCACCGCGGTCCTGCTGGCCTGCGCCGTCACCCTCTACTACTGGTGGGAGAACATCAAGGGGATCGAGGAATCGAGCGAAAAGGCCATGCGGGTCATGCAGATCACCACGGTGATGGTGGTGATCCTGCTGGCCTGGTCCGGGTACACGCTGATCAAGCGCAGCGACTGGCAATTGCCGCCCATGCCCTGGCCCGCAAACCTGCACTTTAACGCCGAGTCGCTGGGCTTCCTGCGGTCGCACCCCGACATCCCCAGGTTGTTCGGCGTGTTCGGGATCATCATGGCGCTGGGCCATTCCGTCCTGGCAATGAGCGGCGAGGAGTCTCTGGCCCAGGTCTATCGCGAGATCGCCCACCCCAAGCTCAAGAACCTGAAGCGGACTGCGCTGGTGATCGCCCTCTACAGCTTCATCTTCACCGGCATCGGTTCCCTGCTGGCAGTGATGCTGATCCCGGACCAGCCCCGCGTGGAGATCTACAAGGACAACCTGATCGCGGGGTTGGCCATGTACCAGGCCGGACCACAACTGCTGAAGCTGATCTTCCGCGCCTTCGTGGTGGTGGTCGGGTTCCTCATGCTCTCCGGGGCGATCAATACCTCGATCGTCGGCTCGAACGGAGTGCTGAATCGGGTCAGCGAGGATGGGGTGCTGACCGAATGGTTCCGGCGGCCGCACCGGAGATTCGGCACCAGCTACCGCATCATCAACATGGTCGTCGGGCTGCAGTTGGCGACCATCGTGCTTAGCCGTGGTGACGTGTACCTCCTGGGCGAGGCCTATGCCTTCGGTGTCATCTGGAGCTTCACCTTCAAGAGCCTGGCCATGTTCGTCTTGCGGTTCAAGGACCGCTCCGAGCGGGCCTGGAAGGTGCCGCCCAACCTCACCATCGGGCAGACCGAGGTCCCGATCGGGCTCTTTTCCGTCTTTCTGGTGCTGTTCTCCATCTCGGTGGCAAACCTGTTCACCAAGTCGGTGGCCACGGTTTCAGGCCTGATCTTCTCGGCGATCTTCTTCGCCATCTTCACCGTTTCCGAACGGGTGAATCGGCGCAAGTTCGCGGAGGCGAAACGGCAGATGCGCGACCAGTTCCAGCTGCTCCACCGTGACTCGGTGGCCGACAGCGCCTCCGACGTGCGACCCGGCAACATCCTGGTCACCGTCCGCGATTACAACACGCTGCTGCACCTGACCTGGATCCTGAAACGCACCGACACCAACGACCAGGACGTGGTGGTGATGGAAGCGCGCCTGGTCGGCCCCGGGGCCGCCGAATTTGACCTATCCATGGAGCAGATCTTCAGCGAATACGAGCAGACCCTGTTCACCCGAGCGGTCTCCATCGCGGAGAACGTGGGCAAGAAGATCTCGCTGCTGGTGGTGCCGGCGCGCGACGTGTGGTCGGCGGTGGTGCAGACTGCCAACCTGCTGCAATCCTCAGTGGTGGTGGCCGGGCTCTCCTCCAAGATCACGCCCCAGGAGCAGGCCTTCAACCTGGGCCGCGCCTGGGAAGCCATGCCCGAGCCCAAGCGCCAGTTCATCTTCCAGGTGGTCCGGCCGGACGGCGAGGCCGAAACCTACACCATCGGTCCGCACACGCCCGCACTGAAGCCGGAGGACATCCAGCTCACCCACCGGCTGTGGCTCAGCGCCACCCGCGTCCCCGGACTGGAAAAACTGCACCATGCCGACATCATCACCATCGCCCTGACCCGGTTGGCTTCAGAGTACGGACGCAGCCGCGAGGAGATCCTGAAAGAGCTGAAGTCTGTGGGCAAAGAGAAGCGCTTCGGCTCGCCTCAGCCCGACCGCCGCCCGATCGACGTTCCGGAGCCCCCGGAGCGCAAGGACGACAAGGAGTCCCCCGGGCCACCCATCGTCTCGCCGTAGGCTGGGTGTTCCACCCTTCCGCCGCTCTGCTCTGGGTGGCCCACCCTTCCGCCTGCCTTTGGCGGAGGGTGGGGTACGAGGGTGGGACAGCAGATCCACATCACAGACACGCGCCCTGCGACTGCGCTAGCTTGCTGCCGCCATGCCTACCCGCCTCAAGCGCTATCAGCACCTGCGCGATGCGCATTACATCACCTTCACCTGTTATCACCGCAAGCCGCACCTCCGTTCGAAAGAGGCCAAGGAACTCTTCGAGCGAACTTTGGAGCGCGTCCGGCGCTGGTACGGGTTCTACGTATACGGCTACGTCGTTATGCCCGAGCACGTTCATCTGCTGCTCAGTGAACCTGAGCGCCGGGACTTGTCGGTCGCGCTGCAGTTGCTTAAGCAGATCGTGTCGCGCAAGATAGCGCTAGCAGAACCCTTCTGGCAGCGCCGTTACTATGACTTCAACGTTTGCACCGAACGCAAGTTCATCGAGAAGTTGCGCTATATGCACCGCAATCCGGTTCGGCGTGAGTTGGTGAGGGAGCCGAAGAACTGGCTCTGGAGTAGCTTTCGGCATTATCTTACCGGCACCGAAGGTACAGTCGAGATTGAATCGGAGTGGACGGCGAACAAGCGCGAGCGGATGGGAATTGTTCCGCGAGTGAAGATCAGAAGTGCATAGCCGTCCCACCCTTCGCCAAAACCGGGCGAAAGGGTGGGCCACCCAACCCGATGTTTGGTGTCCTGAGAATCTCTCATCCGCAGTAACATTGGGCGGGATGAAGCCCTAGTTACTAGGCTATGCAGACTAGCTCGCTTGTTAACTACTGCCGGGACGTTGCCTTGGCCACCATCGGAGTGCTCGGCGGCCTACTTGCGTTGTCTTCGGCTGCCGCTCACCCACGCAGCGCCGGCCACGTTTGGCTCGGGGTTACCTGGAGCACCGCGGTTTGCCTCAGCATCGCTCTGGCAAGAGAAAGGTC
>DATKKJ010000030.1 GCA_035543055.1 Terriglobales bacterium
CGGCGAGCGCCTAAGTCACACCTGTGCGGGGATTGTGACGACAGTTATGGCTCGTTGTATCCGTTCTAGTGTAATTTCGCTGCCCAGTACCGCCAAGGTCTCGAACAACCCCGGCGATGCTGTCCTTCCCGTCACCGCTACTCGGATGGGCGTGAACATCTGTCCCGCCTTCAGCCCCAGTTCTTTGGCCGCGCCGCGCAGCGCCTGGTCGAGCGCGCCGTGGGTGAATTCGGTCTTGGACAGCACCTCGCGGGCCTTCTCCAGCACCTTGCGAGCGGTCGAGGCGTCGCCCTTCGGCGGGATGAGCAGTGCCGGGTCGTACGCCGGCAGGTCTTTCACGAAGAAGAAGTCGGCCACGGTCAGCACGTCTTTCAGCAGCTTGATGCGCTCGCGGACCAACGGCGCGATCTGCTTCATCTTCGCCAAATCGACGTCGTACCCGACCCCCCGCACGATGGGCAGCAGACGCTCCGCCAGTTCGGCTTCCGGCATGTTGTGGATGTACTGCGAGTTCAGCCAGATGGCCTTCGGATCGAATGTGTCTTCTTCCCTAAAACCGGGCGTCGTGGCCGGTTCCTTGAAGTTGATGACCGCGTTGGCCCGGTTGATGTTCTCCAGGGCGAAGATCTTCACGATCTCCTCGAGCGGCATGTACTCGCGGTCGTCCTTCGGCGACCAGCCCAGCAGACAGACGAAATTGATGAAGGCCTGCGGCAGGAAGCCGGCGTCGGCGTAGGTGGTCACGCTGACCACCGGCCCGTGCTTGCGCTTCGACAGCTTGGCGCCGTCGGGCGCGACCAGCAGTGGCAGGTGCGCGAACTGCGGCGGCTCCACCCCCAGCGCGCGGAAGATCTGGATGTGCTTGAAGGTGTTGGTCAGGTGGTCCTGGCCGCGGATGATGTGCGTGATCCGCAGGTCGGCGTCGTCGGCGCACGACGCCATGTGATAGGTCGGCATGGCGTCCGAGCGCAGCAGCGCGAAGTCTTCGATGTCGGCGGTGGACTTCTCCTGCTCGCCATAGACCGCATCGTTGAAGCGGACCGGCTCCTCTATGTCGCGCGGCACGCGGAAGCGCAGCGCGAACGGTTCCCCGGCGGCCGCCCGACGGTCGCTTTCCTGCCGCGACATCTCCCGCATCTCCAGGCTGTAGAGCCACGGCCCCTCGCTGCGGTCGCGCTCCCCCTGGCTGGGTGGGGTGAAATCGCGGTAGGCCAGACCTTTCTCGAAGATCTTCTGCGCCGCCTGCCGATGCAGCGCCAGCCGCTCCGATTGCTTGTATTCCTCGTCCCAGTCGAGCCCCAGCCAGCGCAGGCCTTCGAAGATCGAGTCCACACTCTCCTGGGTGTTGCGCTCGACGTCGGTGTCGTCCAGGCGCAGGATCATGGTACCGCCGGTGTGGCGCGCGAACAGCCAGTTGAAGATGAACGTCCGCGCGCTGCCCACGTGGAGGTATCCCGTCGGCGACGGCGCAAAACGCACGCGGATGGCGGGGCTCTCAGCCATGTTTCTCAGTCATTCCTAAACCTTTCATGCTAACAGACAGGAGGCAGCCTGCAGGAGGCAGCCTGCAGGGTACAACTGGCGACTTTCCTGCTTCCTGGTCCTGCTTCCTGCTTCCTGCCTCCTTCCCCCTGCTTCCTGCCTCCTGCCCCCTGCTTCCTGTTTCGTGACGTAGCGCACCGACAACCGCTCCGGACCACGCTAAGCTTCTGGACTCATGGCGCAGTACGTCCGGCAGCGCAGCGGCTTCCAGCCCGCCTACCTGTCCCTGTGGCGGAGCGGAGAGCTCCGCCGGCGGGCCGACGCCGCCATTGCCGGTCTCGCTGAGTGCCGGCTGTGTCCCCGCCAGTGCGCCGTGGACCGCCGCTCCCAACCCGGGACGGTTTGCCGTACCGGGCGTCTCGCCGTGGTCAGCTCCCATTTCGCCCATTCCGGCGAAGAGGACTGCCTACGCGGCATTCGCGGCTCGGGGACCATCTTCTTCACCCACTGCAACCTGGGCTGCGCCTTCTGCCAGAACTACTCCACCAGCCATCTTGGCGACGGCCGGCCCGTCAGTGTCGGGACGCTCGCCGGCATGATGCTCGACCTGCAGGAAGAGGGCTGCCACAACATCAACCTGGTCACGCCCTCGCACGTCGTGGCGCAATTCCTCGAGGCGCTGCTGATCGCCGTCGATGGCGGCCTGCGTCTGCCCATCGTCTTCAACACCAGCGGCTACGACCGCGTCGCGACCCTGAGGCTGCTCGAGGGCGTGGTGGACATCTACATGCCGGATTTCAAGTGGTGGCGCAGCGACATCGCTGAGCGATACGCCCAGGCGCCCGACTATCCCGAGGTCGCCCGCGCCGCCCTCCGCGAGATGCACCGCCAGGTCGGCCCGCTGGTTCTGGACGAGCATGGCCTGGCGCTGCGCGGGGTGTTGCTGCGCCACCTGGTCATGCCGGGGGACGCGGCGGGGACCTCGGAGGTTCTCCCCTGGATCGCGCGGGAATTGGGGCCCGACACCTACGTCAATGTCATGTCGCAGTTCTATCCCGCCGGACAGGTGACCAGCGGGCGCTTCCCCGAGATCGCCCGCTGCCTGCATTCCGCCGAATACGCCCGGGCCCTGGATTCCGCTCGCGCCTGCGGCCTGTGGCGCCTGGACCAGCGCCACCTGAGCCCTCGTGACTCTGTACTGACCTCCAGCTAAGTGTCGGTACTTTAGTCACTTCCGCGTTTACTCCACCATTGAGAGTCGTGTTTCCCCTGGGGTATATTCCAGCAGTTCCTTTTGCTGTTCCCCTCGGGGCGGTCGTCCGCCTCCGAGCGGCCTTCCCCGGGCCTGCACGCCACCGGAAAGAGGCGCAGAGTGGACGGTGTTTTTGTCAGCATCATCCTGGTTCCCGGCATAGTCGCCATAGTCCTCTTTGCCCTGTTCTCCTACCTTTATTACCAGACGCGGGAACCGTACTTCCGCGCCTGGCAATTGGGTTGGGCCGCCTACGTCCTCTATTTCGGGCTGGCTACCTGGAACCTCCTGGGTCAGACCACCGCGCTGTCGATGTGGGCGACGAAGCTGTGCCTGTTGCTCACCGCGTTGGCCATCTTCGTATCCACCCGCCTGGTGAAGGACCCGCTCAAGTTCCACTGGTACGACGCTGCACTGGCCGCCATCGGGGCGGTATGGGCCTACCTGGTGGTGCGCTCCGGCGCCAGCCACGCGCCCCTGCTTTCTCTGGGGATGCTGCAGGTCCCCTACATGGAAGTCGAGGTCGGCATCGCTGCCCTGCTGCTGTACTGTGCCTACCGCTTCTTCCGCTTCGGCCGGCAGCGCGACTCCATGGGATATCGCCTGCTGGGCATCTCCCTCGGTTTCTGGGCGGTGCTGCTGACTTCGCGCCAGTTCCACGACCTGTTCGCGGTCCTGTTCAGCAGCGCCGGACACTTCCTGAGCCCCATCCCGCAGATGCTGCTGGGGATCTCCATGGTCATGGTGCTGTACGAGAACGAGCGGCGCAGTGTGCAGGAGAACCTGCTGGCCTTTTCCAGCCTGGACGTCGAGTCCGGGAGGCTGATCCCGGCCAACGAGCTGGCGCCCAGCCTGCAGAAGATCCTCGACCGGCTGGTGACGGCGCTCAAGGCCGAGCGCGCCGCCCTCTGCATCCACAGCCACTGGCACGAAGTCCTGCCCTCGGTGCAGCAGGGATTCTCGCCGGAATTCCTGGCCCGCTTCGACGGCGAGTTCACCGATGCGGTGAGCACCCACGTTTTCCGCCGCGGCGGCTGGATCGTCTTCCGCGACCTGCGCCAGGAACTGGGCCTGCTGCCGGTCACGGGCGACGAACGCCTGCTGCGCCTGCGCGCCATCTTCGCGCAGGAAGGCGTCGCCTCCATGACCTGCGTCAGCCTCCAGACCCGCGACCGCAGTTTCGGCGTAGTCCTCCTGCCCCACACTGTGGTGAAGAAGACTTTCGGCTCTTCCCACATCCGCCTCCTGCTCGGCCTGGCGATGCAGATCGGCATGACGCTGGAGAACTACGTGCTCATGCACAACACTCAGCGCCGCACTCGCGAGTACGAGCTGCTCACCCAGGTCGGCCAGGTCGTGAGTTCGCGCCTGGACTCCGACGAAGTCCTGCGCACCGTCCACAAGGAGCTGGGGCTGCTCTTCGATACCGCCAGCTTCTATGTCGCCTTCCTTGAGGGGGAGGAGATCCGCTTCGAGTACGAGTTCGAGAGCGGCCAGCTCATGCCCAAGCGCACCCGCCGGGTCGCCAACGGCATCACCGAGCACATCATCCGCAGCGGCCAGCCCATCCTCTGCCGCTCCAACATGGACGAGCTGCGCCGCCAGTTGGGGGTCGTACCCATGGGACGCCCCGCCAAGTCCTTCCTCGGCGTTCCCATCTACCGCTATAACCAGGCCATCGGCGTGATGGCGGCCATGAACTACGAGCGCGAGAACGTCTATGACCAGCGCGACCTCGAGGTCATGGAGACCGCCGCCGGACAGGTCGCCGTGGCTATGGAGAACGCCCGCCTGTTCGCTGAAGAGCAGCGCCGGGCCCGCTTCCTGGCCTTCCTGAACAATGTCTCCAAGACCGCCATCTCCAGCCAGGACGCCGAGCAGATGCTGGCCGAGATCGTCAGCGAGATCCAGAAGAACTTCAACTTCGACCACATCGGCATCGGCCTGCTCGACTACGCCACCAAAGACATCGAGATCAAGGCCGAGGCGGGCACCACCGCCAAGGCTCTTGGCAAGCGCGTGCCGCTGGGTGTGGGCATCCTGGGCCGGGTCGCCCGCACCAACGAGACTGCCCTGGTGCAGAACACCGCCGACGCCAGCCGCCTGGCCGGCATCATCCCCGACGCGCGCTCCGTCCTGTGCGTCCCCCTGACCTACGCCGAGACCCTGCTGGGCGTGCTCAACATCGAGAGCAAGCGCGAGAACGCCTTTGCCCAGCAGGACGTGCTCATCCTGCGCACCCTGGCCGACCTGCTGGCCACCGCCCTGCACAACGCCTTCATCTTCCAAAAGATGCAGCAGCAGTCCATCACCGACGGCCTCACCGGTATCAAGACCCGCCGTTTCTTCCTGGAATCGGTGCAGGCCGAGGGCAAGCGCGCCTCCCGCTCCGGCCGCCCCTACTCGGTGGTCATGATGGACCTGGACAAGTTCAAGGAAGTGAACGACTCGGTCGGCCACCTGGAAGGCGACCTGGTGCTGGCGCGGGTGGGACGGCTACTCGAGCAGAAATGCCGCCAGTCGAACGTGGTGGCGCGCTACGGCGGCGACGAGTTCGTCATCCTCATGCCCGAGACCGGCGTGGAGCAGGCGCAGATCCTCTCCGAGCGCCTCCGCCTGTGGCTCGCCACCGACCCCATGCTCAATGAGCGCAAGATCACCGGCAGCTTCGGTGTGGCCAGCTTCCCCGTGCACGGCTCCACCGTGGAAGACATCATCCGCGTCGCCGACGCCGGCATGTACGTCTCCAAGAAAGGCGGCGGCAACCGCGTCTCCACTGCCGAGGAGTTCGCCGAGGGCGAGACCTCGCTGCAGCAGCGCCAGGTCATCGCTTCCTACGTCGAAGGGTTCCTGCAGCGCGAGCGCACCGGGCCCGAATCGGCCGACGAGCTGGTCACCACCCTGCGCAAGCTGGGCAGCTCGGTGAAGGATGGCAGCGCCGCCGAGGTCCTGATGGACGCGGTCCGCACCCTGAACCGCGCCGCCGAGGCCCGCGAGACCGTCGCCGGCCACGGCGAGGCCGTGGCCCGCTACGCCGAGCTCATCGCCCGCGAGCTGGCCATGTCGGAGGACGAGGCCGCCGACCTCACCTTCGCCGCCCGCGTCCACGATGTCGGCAAGATCATCGTCCCGGAGCAGATCCTCAACAAGCCCTCTTCTCTCACCGAAGACGAGTACCACCTAGTGAAGACCCATACCATCGTGGGCGCGCAGATCATCGCCACCATCCCCGGCAGCCAGCGTATGTGCCAGTTCGTGCGCCACCACCACGAGCGCTTCGACGGCGGCGGATATCCCGACGCCCTCAAGGGCGAGCAGATCCCCCTCGGCGCCCGCATCATCGCCGTGGCCGAGGCCTATGTGGACATGATGACTGATCGCCCCTACGCCAGCGCCCGCCCCCAGAACGAGGCCATCGACGAACTGGAATCACTGGCCGGATCGCAGTTCGACGGCATGGTGGTGCGCATCCTGGTGCGCCAGCTCCGCGGTGACCGCGTCAGCCGTACCGGCGCCAGCTAGCCTTCCCCAGGGTCGTCACGCCTCTTGGTGACCACCGGCCCTTGACACCGGGTCCGGTACCTGCGGATAATGCCGCAACCAACCGGGTTCTTGCTCCCGGAGGTTCAGGAGAGGGGCATGAAAAAGCTACTCTTGGTGACCGCCCTGGTTGTGTTCTGTGTCGGCGGCAGCTGGGCCCAGAACGAGTCGAAATACGATGTCTTCGGAGGCTATTCCTTCGTCCATTCCGACCCGGGCTTCGCGCTGAGCTCGGGGAACGCCCACGGGTGGGAAGCAGCTCTCACTTACAAATGGAACCGATGGCTGTCGCTGAAGGCCGACTTTGACGGGCATTACTGCTGCGACCAGACCATGCACAACTTCCTGTTCGGGCCGCAGTTCACTTTCGGACACGACAAGGTCAAGCCGTTCGTGCACGGCCTGGTGGGTGTCAGCCACGGCACTTCTCCCGGTCTCAC
>DATKKJ010000031.1 GCA_035543055.1 Terriglobales bacterium
GATGATCTCCTTCAGCCCGCCCACGCCGGACTCCGACCTGTTCAACACGTCCACCTTCCAGCGCTGGGTCTCGGCGTAGCGCGAGTACATGCGGAACATCTCCGCCGCGAACAGCGTGGCCTCGTCGCCGCCGGTGCCGGCCCGGATCTCCAGGATCACGTTCTTCTCGTCGTTCGGGTCTTTGGGGATGAGCAGCGTCTTCAGCTCCTGTTCGACGGCGGCCATGCGTTCTTCCAGCCGCGTCAGCTCTTCCTGCGCGTAGGCCCGCATGTCGGCGTCGCTCTCATCCGCCACCAGTTGCTTGCTCTCGGCGATGCCCTTCTTCAAGGACTTGTATTCGCGGTACTTCTCCACGATCTCCGACAGCTCGGCATGTGCCTTGGCGGTCTTCTGGTACTTCGACGAGTCGGAGATGGTCTCCGGCGACGCCAGCGCCTGCGTCAGCTCTTCGTACTTGGCTTCGATCTGGTCTAAACGCTCGAACATTGTCTTCGGTCTTCGGTCGTCGGCCGCTCAAACGTGAGCCACCTCGGCCTCATGTTCTTGCAGGGCATTGATCAAACCCGTAAGGCTGCTGCCGATTGCTGCCGTCATTCCCAGAACTTCCGAAGCCTCGTCCTCTCTTATGTATTTCAATTCCCGCGCGAAAATCGTTTGTGTCTCGACCTCGAGCAGCGATCCCCGCGCCCGTTAAAGGAAACTTACAAAATCACGATCTGTTCGTCGGCCTTTCCCTTCAGCAATGTTGCTCGCAACCGAAACAGCTGCTCTACGTACTTGCTGCCGAAGTCCGTAAACCTCGTGCTTCGGAAATTCCGCTGTTACTCGGTAAATCGCTAGTCCCAGCTGCACCGCTTGCTACCAAACTCGCAAGTCCTTGTAAGACCCACTCATGAGTCCTCCTCGTGGCCGACGACCGAGGGCCGACGACCGACGACATATGACTTGGAATTGTAGCTGGTAGAAGGATAGTTAGCGGGAGGCCCCGCTAGGCAAGCACTAACTCTCCGCCACGCTGCTTTTCCAGCTCCATCGCTTGATTCAGCGCGTGGATGGCGCATTCCACCTGCTCATCCGCCGGTGGTTGCGTGGTGATCCGTTGCATCCACAGGCCCGGCAACGTCATTAAAGCGAACAGCGACGAGCGCCGCTTCGCCGCGAAGCGGATGATCTCATACGACACCCCGGCGATCACCGGCAGCAGCGCGATGCGCGCCCCGAAGCGCGCCCAGAACGTGGTGTAGGGCACCAGCGCGTAGATCCCCATCGAGATCAGCATCACCGTCATCAGGAAGCTGGTGCCGCAGCGCGGGTGGAAGGTCGAATACCTCTGTACCGCGGCGGTCTCCAGCGGGTCCTTGGCCTCGAAGGCGAACACGGTCTTGTGCTCCGCCCCGTGGTACTCGTACACCCGCCGGATGTCCTTCCACAGCGAGATCCCCCAGATGAACAGCAGGAACAGCACCACTCGGATCAGGCCATCGGCCAGGTTGAAGACGATGTTGTTATTCAGCGCCGCGAAGCGCGTCTTCAACTGGGTCGCCGCCACCAGCGGCACGAACTTGTAAAAGAAGATGAAGAATCCGACCGAGATCAGGATGTTGACCGCGGCCAGCCATCCGCTCAATTCCAGCTTCTTCTCGCCTTCCTCGCGCGGGACCTCGTCCAGCGCCACGTTGGCCGAGAAGCGCAGCGCGCGGAAGCCCAGCATCATGGCCTGGCCCAGCGTCGCCAGCCCGCGGATGAACGGCCAGCCTAGCCACGGACGCTTCTCCGACGGCCGGTCGATGGGCTCCGCATGCGAGGCGATCTCTCCCGACGGCTTGCGCACGGCGATTCCCCAGGCGTGCGGCGAGCGCATCATCACGCCCTCCAGCACTGCCTGCCCGCCCACCAGCGTCTCCTCCCCGCTTTCCAGGGCGGGAAGCAGCTGAGTGGCCGCCAGCAGCCGTCCGAATTGGCACAAGAATCCCATGTCCTTATTTGATGATAACCCAGGAACAAACGATTCCAGAGGGGAGTGGCAACAGCCTATCGGCGATCTCTGCCGGTGTCAAACCGCGGCGCCAGGGGGTCGGCCAGACAGGGGCTAGCCCGCCATCCGCCAAAGCCTTACAATCATTGCGCCTTCATCTCTACGAGGACGCTTGCATCGCCGCATCGCCATTTATCCGGGCTCGTTCGACCCCCCGACCAACGGGCATCTCGACCTCATCGAGCGCGGCAGCTCCATTTTCGAACACCTCATCGTCGCCGTGCTCCGCAACGCCGAGAAACACCCGCTGTTCACCGTCCCCGAGCGCTGCGAGATGCTCCAGCAGTTGACCGCCCGCTACCGTAACGTGACCATCGAATCCTTTGGCGGCTTGCTGGTGGATTACGCCCGCGACCGTAAAGCCAACGTCATCCTGCGCGGCATACGCGCCATCAGCGACTATGAGTACGAGCTGCAGATGGCCCTCATGAACCGCAAGCTCGACCGCCGGCTGGAGACCGTCTTCATGATGCCCGCCGAGAAGTACTCCTACCTGAGCTCCCGTCTCATCAAGGAGATCTTCTGTCTGGGCGGCTCGGTCACGGGCCTGGTCCCGGAACTGGTCGAGCGGCGCCTGCGCGCCAAAGTCCGGCCCCCCAAGCCGCAGATCGCCAACCCTACTGTCAGGATAAGGAAGAAAAAGTGATGGCTACCCAGGCCGCAGTGAAACCGACGCATCTCACCGAGCGCATCAACCGCATCGAGGTCTCGGCCACCCTGGCGGTGGTCGGCGAAGCCGAGAAGCTCCGCGCCCAGGGCGTGGACCTGGTGGATTTCGGCGCCGGCGAGCCCCACTTCGCCACCCCGCAGCACATCAAGGACGCGGCCATCGCCGCCATCCACGCCAACTTCACCAAGTACACCCCGGTGGGCGGCACCGCCGAACTGCGTGATGCCATCGTGCACCGCCACACCGTGGACTTCGATTCCGACTTCAAGCGTGAGGAGTGCATCGCCTCGGTCGGCGGCAAGCACGCCCTGTTCAACGCCGTCCAGGTGCTGGTGGACCATGGCGACGAAGTCATCATCCCCGTGCCCTACTGGGTCTCATTCAAGGACATCGTGCGCTACGCCGGCGGCGTCCCCGCGTACATCGAGACCGACGAGAGCCAGGACTTCCGCCTCACCCCGCAGATGATCGAGCGCGCCCTCACCCCGCGCACCAAGGTCATCATCCTGAATTCGCCCTCGAACCCCTCGGGTGCCGTCCTCAGCCCCGACGACATGACCTCCATCCTGCGCCTGGCGCACGAGCGTGGCATCTGGGTCGTCTCCGACGAGTGCTACGTCTACCTGAACTTCACCGGGCGCCGCTTCTCGGTGGGCTCGCTGCGCGAGTTCCGCGACCGCACCGTCATCATCGGCTCGCTCTCCAAGACCTACTCCATGACCGGATGGCGGCTCGGCTACGCCCTGGCGCCGGCGGCTGTCGTCTCCGCCATGATCAAGCTGCAGAGCCAGTCCACCTCCAACCCGACCTCCATCGTGCAGAAGGCCGCGCTCGCCGCCCTGAACAGCGACCAGAGGTGCGTGGACGAGATGCTGGCCGAGTGGATCCGCCTGCGCGACCACGTGGTCGCCGGCCTGAAGCGGATTCCCGGCGTGACCTGCGCCCGCCCCGAGGGGGCGTTCTATGTCTATCCCAACCTCTCGAAGCTTTTCGGCAAGACGGTGAACTCGGCCTCCGAGGTCGCCCGCCGGCTGCTGCACGAGGCCCACGTGGTGGTGGTGCCCGGCGAGGGCTTCGGTACCCGCGAGCACATCCGCATCTCCTACGCCACCTCGCAGAAGGAACTGGACCGCGGCCTGGAGCGCATGGCCAAACTCTTCGCGACGCTCTGACGCTGCACGGCTGTCATCCTGAACGAGGGCGAACGCCCGAGTGAAGGACCCCGCTGGTGCTCCACACCTCCCGTGCCGCCCGCAGGCACTTCGGCCAAGGTCCGTTGCCGTTCCGTTTTACATCCGGCAACACATCTCCCCCGGGAAAAGCTCTAAACTAGGTACCGCTTCTTCCCCTGGCGAATGACCGAACTTTACCCATTCCTGCTCGAGCCCGAATTCAAGGAGCGCCCCTGGGGCGCTCGCGACCTCTCCCCCATCTACGACAAGAAAGCCGAAGGCCAGCCCATCGGCGAGGCCTGGCTCACCGCCGACACCTGCAAGGTCGCCAACGGCCCGCTGAAGGGCCGCAGTCTTCAAGATCTGTGTCGCGAGTACGGCAAAGCCTTCCTCGGCGACAACTGCCCCAACACCTCGCGCTTCCCCCTGCTCATCAAGTTCCTTTTCCCGCGCGAGAAGCTCAGCGTCCAGGTCCACCCCGACGACGAAGCCGCCCGCCAGATCGGCCAGCCCTGCGGCAAGACCGAGTGCTGGTATGTGCTCGACGCCCAGCCCGGCGCCCAGGTCGGCCTCGGCCTCAAGCCCGGTATCACCAAGCAGCAGCTCGCTGAAGCCATCGCCCAGAAACGCGCCGAATTGCTCCTCAACTGGATTCCCATTAATAAAGGAGAGCTCATCTACGTGGACGCGGGCACCGTCCACGCCATCGGCCCGGGCTCCATCCTGGTCGAGACCCAGCAGAACTCCGACACGACGTACCGCCTCTACGACTACGGCCGCCCCCGCGAGCTGCACGTCGAGCAGGGTCTGATGGCGGCGAAAGAGAAGACAAGGGCCGGGAAAGTAAAGCCATCGGTGGTAGAGGAGGACCCTACTAGGGTCAGGCTTCTGGTATCGCCCCCTAGCATTCGCCTGGTGCAATCGCCCTGTTTCGAGATTTGGAAGCGCCACTTAGGGCCGGGGTCGATGGTTGGCCGGAACGACAGGGTCGCGAATTTCAGGATCGTTGTCGCTTTAAGCGGAGGCGGCAGAGTGAACGAAAACCTACCAGGGGTAAGCTCCGTTGCTTTCCATCCGGGAGATGTCATTGTCATTCCCGCGTCTGTCTCGATATACGAGGTGGAAGGGCAGTGGGAAGCTGACGTGCTCGATATAACGCTTGCCCCTACAGGCGCGACAGCCCAACCCGAAACCTCCCTCACCGGATTCGACACCGCCGCCGAGCCCTGAATGTTTTCCTTCGTGTCCTTCGTGTTAACGTAGCCTGCCCTGAGGCGAAGCCGAAGGGTGTCCTTTGTGGTGAGCTTCTGATTTGACTCGCAACCCGCAACTCGCAACCCGCAACTTCTATCCCGTCATCCTCGCCGGCGGACGCGGCACCCGCTTCTGGCCGCGCAGCCGCAAGCGCACCGCCAAGCAGGTCCTGGCCCTCGACGGCACCAAGACCATGATCCAGGACACGGTGGCCCGCCTCCTGCCGCTGGCGCCCCTCTCGAATTTTTGGGTCATCACCAACAACGACCTGCGCGACGTCATTGCCCGCCAGGTTCCCAAGCTGAAGAAAGAACGGGTCATCGCCGAGCCCGTCGGCCGCAATACCGCGCCCGCCATCGGCCTCGCCGCCTTCATCCTGGAGCGCCTTGATCCCGACGCCGTGCTCGGCCTCTTCCCCGCCGACCACGTCATCCTCGACGCCGCCCGCTTCCGCAAGGTTGTAACCAAAGCCGCCGCAATCGCTGCTGCCGGCGAGAACATCGTCGTCATGGGCATGCAGCCTACTCGCCCCGAGACCGGTTACGGGTATATCGAATCCGGCGCGAAGTGGAAGTCCGGTGTGCTTCACGTTCATCGCTTTACCGAGAAACCGAACCTGGAGAAGGCCGAAGAGTTCCTCGCCTCCGGCAATTATTTCTGGAACAGCGGCATGTTCGTGTGGCGCGCCCGCACACTGACCAGCGCCCTCCGCGAGCACTTGTCGGGGACCGCGCCCTATCTTGAAAAGATCGCCCGCAGCTACGGTACCCGCCAGTTCGCCGCCACCCTCCGCAGGTTGTATCCCAAATGCGAGAACATCAGCGTGGACTACGCGGTGCTCGAGCCCCGCTCGGCCAAGGGCGAGCACGCGTCCAACCTCTTCTGCATTCCTGCCGATTTCGGTTGGAACGACCTCGGCTCCTGGGCCGCGCTCTACGAGCATCACGCGGTCATCCGGGGCAAGGCGGGCAAGGACGGCAACGTGATCGAGGGCGCCGATTCCGTCGTCCTCGATGCCAGCGGCAATTACATTTACGCGCCCAAGAAGTTCGTAGCCGCGGTGGGTGTGGAGAACCTGGTGGTGGTCGAGACCGAAGATGCTCTGCTCATCACCACCCGCGACCGCGCCCAGGACGTCGGCAAGGTCGTGAAGCACCTCGATACGAAGAAATTGACCAGACTTCTATAAATGATTTCACCGCAGAGAACGCAGAGCTCGCAGAGGAATCACGAAACGATTTTCTCTGCGTTCTCGGCGGTTAAAGGGTTTTGATGGCGGCTGAGATCAAGTTCGGCACCGACGGCTGGCGCGGCATCATCGCCGACGACTTCACCTTCGACAACGTGCGCCGCGTCGCCGCCGCCGTGGCCGCCTACGTCCACAAGCATGAGGATGCGAAGCAGGGCCTGGTCGTCGGCTACGACACTCGCTTTGCCTCCCTGCAAGCCGCCCGCATCGCCGCCGAGGTCATCGCTGCCACCGGCATCCCCGTACGCTTGTCGAACGATCACCTGCCTACCCCCGCCGTCTCCTACGCGGTGAAGAAGTTCAATGCCGCCGGCGGCTTGGTGGTCACTTCCAGCCACAATCCCTGGCAGTGGAACGGAGTGAAGTACAAAGCGGGATACGGCGGCTCCGCCACCGCCACCATCATGAAGAAGATCGAGGCCGAGCTGCAGCCCGAGCCGCTCGCCCGGCAGAGCGGCGGCCAGGTCACCGAGACCGACTTCAAGGCGCCCTACATCGACGCCATCACCCGCTTCGCCGACCTCGACCGCATCGCCCGCGCCGGCTTCAACATCGCCGTGGACAGCATGTACGGCTCCGGACGCGGCGTGCTCACCGGCATCTTCGGCGCCCGCGGCATCCGGCACGTCGGCATCCGCCAGGAGCTGGACCCGCTCTTCGGCGGCGTCAATCCCGAGCCCATCGAGCCCCACATCCAGGCGCTGCGCGAGGCCGTCGAGCGCGAGCACTGCCACGCCGGCTTCGCCACCGACGGCGACGCCGACCGCATCGGCGCCATCGCCGAGGACGGCAGCTTCGTGGACGCGCACAAGTGTTTCGCCGTCATCCTGCAATGGCTGCTGGAGCGCCGTCCCGACTGGACCGGGGCCGTGGTGCGCGCCTTCAACACCACCGGCATGCTCGACCGCATCGCCACCCGCTACGGGCGCAAGCTGCACGAGTGCGGCATCGGCTTCAAGCACATCTGCGATCTCATGCTCAACGACCAGGTCCTGGTCGGCGGTGAGGAATCCGGCGGCATCGGCATCACCCGTCACCTGCCCGAGCGCGACGGCATCCTCAACTCCCTGCTGCTCGCCAACATCATGGCCGAGGAAGGCAAGACCCTGGCCCAGCTCGTGGACCGCCTGCAGAAGGAGTACGGGCCGCATTACTTCGGACGCCGCGACCTGCACATTCCCGACGACCTCAAGCAGAGCGCCATCCGCCGCGCCTCCTCCGCCGCGACCCTGTCCAGCCTCGGTCCCCACCGCGTCGTGCGCCGCAGCGACCTCGACGGCATCAAGCTCTTCCTCGACGCCCCCCGCAACGGCAACGGCGCTGAAGCCTGGGTGCTGCTGCGCGCCTCCGGCACCGAGCCCCTGCTGCGCGTCTATTCCGAGGCCTCCTCGCCCCAACTGGTCGCGGAGATCCTCTCCGCCGCCGAAGACTTCGTGCTCGAAAAAGCTACGGCGGGCTAGAGGACAGTGTCATCCCGAACGACTTCAGTCGTGAGGGACCTGCTTTTTCCTTCGTGTACCTTCGTGCTTCCTTCGTGTCCTTTGTGGTGAGGCTTTTCGCCGGGAGCGGATAGAATCTGGACAAGGGGGCGCGCATCTCTCTTCTCGGCGCAGACAATCGGCCGCAGCCTGACACGCCCGAGGCGCGGCGTTATAACCGCATCCGCCGCCGTGTCGGCATCGCCGACGCGCTCCTCGGCTTTGCCCTGCTGGTCGTCCTGCTGGCCACCGGCTGGACCACCAAGCTCCGCGACTGGTCCTACAGCGGCGCCCGCCAGCACTATGCCCTCGCGGTCTTCTACTACGTCGCCATGCTCTCCGTGCTCGGCAAGTTCATCGGCCTCGGCTTCGACATCTACAGCTTCCGCCTCGAGCACCACTATCAGCTTTCCAATCAGAAGGTCCGCTCCTGGATCTGGGACGAGCTGAAGGGCTGGCTGGTCGGCCTGGTCATCGCCGTCATCCTGGTGGAACTTGTCTATGCGACCATCCGTTTCTCTCCCCAGCACTGGTGGCTGATCGCCTGGGCCGTCTTTCTCGTGCTGTTCGTCGTCTTTGCCCAGATCGCCCCCGTGGTCCTCTTCCCCTTGTTCTACAAGTTCAAGCCGCTGGAGAACGAGGACCTCAAGGCCCGGCTGCTGCGCCTGAGCGAGCGCGCCGGCACCCGCGTCCGCGGCATCTATGAATGGAAGCTTTCGGAGAAAAGCAAGAAGGCGAACGCCGCCCTTACCGGGCTGGGCCGCACCCGCCGTATCATCCTGGCCGACACCCTGCTGGAGAACTACACCCCCGACGAGATCGAGGCCATCCTCGCCCACGAGCTCGGCCACCACGTCCACAAGCACATCTTCAAATCCATCCTGGTGCAGGCCGGCATCACCCTGGCCGGGTTCTGGGTCGCCGCCGAGGTCCTGCGTTACGCCGTCGACCACCTGTCCATGTTCGACGGCCGCCTCGACGACTTCGCCAACTTCCCCCTGCTGGCCCTGGTCTCCACCGTGCTCTCATTCCTGCTGATGCCGGTCATGAACGCCTACTCCCGCTACAACGAGCGCCAGGCCGACCGCTACGCCTGGAACTCCATTCCCGGCATCGGCCCCTTCGTGACCTCCATGAACAAGCTGGCCGCCCAGAACCTGGCCGAGCGCGCTCCCTCGCGCTTCGTCGAGTGGTTCTTCCACTCCCACCCCGCCATCTCCAAGCGCATCTCCGCCGCCGAAGCCTGGGCCGCGAAGCGATGACCCGGGCAGCTTTCCAGTGCGCGTTGCTGCGAAGTCGTGTGCATCTGTCATCCTGAGCGACGTCGAAGGACCCCTACCTTCTGCAAGGTTTCACACAAAGTAGCCCGCGCGCCCTCGCGCGGGCCGGTGGAAGCCTCCGCCTTTAGGCGGGAGGTTTCCAACAAGGAAGAAAGAGATTCTCCGGAGCCCGCTCAGCGGGTGACAAGAGGTTAGCCCAGGGCGGAAGCCCTGGGTAAAGGTCCCAAATGGATGTAAGCCCCTTTAGGGGCGACAGACGCGCGCGAGGCCGTGAGCCCGAGCGCAATTGCAGCGCTACCTTTTTCTCAGGATCTCTTCCACCTTCCGCCGGTCCTCTTCCGTATCCACCCCGATGGTGTCGAACGGCGTCTCCGCCACCCGGATGGGGATGCCGTTCTCCAGGAACCGCAACTGCTCCAGCCGTTCGCTGCGTTCCAGCGACGATTCGGGTAGAGCGCAGAACCGGTCGAGCGCGGCCTTCTTGTACGCGTAGAAACCCAGATGCTTGAAGTATTTTGGCCCGCTGCCATCTCGGTCGAACGGGATCGCTGCCCGGGAGAAGTACAGCGCGTTCCCCGCCAGATCGGTCACCACCTTCACCGTGTTCGGGTTCCCGACGTCTTCCGCCGGGCACGGTGTCTTCACCGTTGCCACCTGCACCGACGGGTCTTTGAAGCATCCCAGCAGCGCTTCGACATGCTCCGGGCGCGCCAGCGGCTCATCGCCCTGCACGTTCACGTACACCTCCGCCGCCACCGAGCACGCCACCTCGCGTACCCGGTCGGTGCCGCTGCGATGGTCTTTCCGGGTCATCCGCGCGTGGAACCCCTGCCTGCTGCAGAAGTCGAGGATCTCCTCCGCATCCGTAGCCACGATCACGTCGTCTAATAAGGAGGAA
>DATKKJ010000032.1 GCA_035543055.1 Terriglobales bacterium
TCTCAATCGTAAACAACATCATTCCTTTTTCTTGCCTGAAGCTGAGTACGAGGCTTGCTCTCTTACGATCAGGCTCGTCGGTGATGCTCAGTGGCGTTCCGTCTGCCGCCCCAGCGAGGTTCACCCCGAATTTGTCTCCCGGGGACACGAACACAACATTGTTGGCAATGTGACCCGTTTCAGAAGGAGGGGCGGTTTGCTGTTGCGCCAGCGCAGAACAGTAAAGGCACGCAATAAGCAACGCAATCGGAGTCTTCATGCTGCCGATTCTAGGGGGCAAAGGCAGGGTTCCACATCCGAAATTTTCCGGGCGGCTAGACTGCAATGCGTCAACTGACGATGAACAGCCCTTATCAGAAGTTAAGCGACCCACCCCATTATCTTGTGCGAGGAAGCTCAGCAGCCACAAGGCGCGAATGGCGGGCGTACTTTAGGTCAAGAAACCCACGCTAGGGGCGCCCTAGCCTGGATCTTTGCGGACGCGTCAGCGGGCCCTCCAAACGGGATTGCGGGCCATTCTCGTTGAGGAGAATTGCCGGTTGGACTAGCACAAAACTTCAAGGCCAACTTCTAAGTGTCGTATTTTCTGGTACTTATGATGGAAAGTTACTTCCCATCAAGGAGCGATCGTTATCGGCAAGGATGCGGACCACCTCCTTGGAGAAATAATCGCCGGCGCCGGCCGGGGTGGAGCCGTAGCGCTTGTCGTAGGTGGCACGGCTCTTCTCGATGTCTTCCTTCAGCCGCTCGTACAGGTCCCTGTGCTCGCGCCCCTTGGCGACCTTGTCCTTGTTGTAGAGCTTGATCTCGTCCACCAGGAGCTTGGCAAACCGCTTCGCCTTCTTGTGGACCTCCTCGTCGCCCGGCGCGATCGCCGGTTCGGCTGCCGGCGCGGCTCTGGCCGCTTGCGCCGGAGGGGGCGGCGGAGGCGGTGGGGCGGCTTCGGGCTCCGGCTCGGGCGCCGGTGGCGGTGCAGCCACCACCGAAGGCGGCGGAGCGGTGGCCATGGCCGCCGGGGCCTCGGCCTCGGCCTTCTCCGTACCGGCGGTCTTCCGCAAGCCCAGTAACTCCAGCCACATCCCGGCGCTGCGCACCAGCAGTTGCAGGGCGGAGTTGTCGATCTGCCACGCCTTCTCGGTGCCGCAATCGCAATAGACCAGCGCGGCCACCTTCTCCTTCACCACCAGGGGAAGGATCAGGGCGTTGCCGTCGGCGGGGTTGCCGACCGCCCGGTTGAAGGCGGCGTCGAACTCGATCGCTGCGGCCGCCGCCGGATTCTGGGTCTGAAAGGCGCGTGCCGCCAGGCCCTTGTTCACATCCACCTGAACGTTCTTCACCACGTTGTCATCGGCGAAGCCACGCGCCTGCCAGCCATTGCCGGCGCCCGAGCGGATCACGAACAGGGCGGCTCGGCTGCAGAACTTGGCGCAGCCCTCCAGCAGATTGCGCAGGATGTCGCTCTGCGAAGTGACGTCCTGGATGGCGGAGACCGCTCCGTCCAGCTCCGCGCTCGGCGGGGCGGAGGTGAACACCGGTTCACGCTCCTTCTCCTTGCCTTCCAGGGCGGGCTTTACCGCTTCCAGGACGCGGGCCACGATGTCCTGGCGCAACTGGGAGACGTGGGCGTCCAGTTGCTCGCCGACCACACGTTCGACGATCTGTGCGATTTCTTTGGGATCCGCCACGGGCTTCGTAAGGCGCAGACCGGCTGGGAGTGCGGCCAGCGCCTGTGCCGCGATTATATGGTGAAACCCGGGAGTGTCAACCGAGGAAGGCCGCCTACTCGACGATGATCTTGCCCACCATGTCGTCGTGACCGGGTCCGCAGATGATGGAACAGCTCATGGGAAACACCCCGACCCGGTCGGCCTTGAACAGGATCTTGGCCGGCCGGCGCGGCTGGATGGGCTCCTTGATGCCGAGATCGGGCACCGTGAACCCGTGCTGGACATCGGCCGTAGAGACGTCCAGTTCGACCAGCTGTCCCTTCTTCACCCGGATGACCGGCGGATCGAATGCGTACCTCTTCATGACGACCGGGATCACGACGTCAGGCTTGGAATTGCAGCCAAGAAGCACCACGACGAGAAGGGTTGACAATAATACGCGCAACATCCACTGGCAACGGGGCATCAGACTTGGAACACTGTTGTAACAAATCGCCGCTAGACTAGTCGAATGTACAGGCCAGCCCCGGGAACGGCCCGTCTAAGGGAATCCGGGCGACGGCTCAGGGGAACGCAGGTAGAATATAGGATTCTTGAAGCTGAAATTGTTGCATCCGGGGAATATGGCTGTCATCCAATCCAAAGCGAGGGACGAGGCGAGCGACGAACTGGCACTCGTCCATGCCGCGAAGGCCGGGGATATCTCGGCGTTCGAGCAATTGGTAAAGCGCTACGACCGGAACGTGTTCCGGATTGCGCAGCACATCACGCAGAACCGCGAAGATGCCGAGGACGTCGTCCAGGACGCGTTCCTCAAGGCCTACGAGAACCTGGAGCAGTTCCAGGAGAACTCGAAGTTCTACACCTGGTTGGTGCGGATCGCGGTGAACGAGAGCCTGATGAAGCTGCGCCGGCGGCGCACGGACAAGACCGTCTCGCTCGATCAGGAGATCCAGACCGAGGAAGACACCATGCCGCGCGAGGTCGCGGACTGGTCGCCGAACCCGGAGCAGCTCTACAAGCAGGGGGAGCTGAAAGAGATCCTGACCCGGACGATCAACGGGTTGCCCACCAGCTTCCGCACCGTGTTCGTGTTGCGCGACGTGGAAGGACTCTCGACCGAAGAGACGGCCGAGGCGCTGGGACTGAGCATCCCGGCGGTAAAATCGCGGCTGCTGCGCGCCCGTTTGCAGCTCCGCGAGAGGCTGAGCAAGTACTTCAAGAAACCCAAGAAGGGGGCGGACGGCAACCAGTGACCTGCAAGGAGTTCCTGAAAGAACTGACCGATTACCTCGACGACTCGATGGACGAATCCACACGGGCCGAACTCGAGGATCACTTGCAGTGGTGCCATAACTGCTACGTCGTCTGCGATACCACCAAGAAGACCATCGCCATCTACCGTGATTCCAAGATGTACGAGCTGCCCGACGACCTGCGGAGCAAGCTGCAATCCGCCATCATGAACAAGTGCAAGGCGCGGAAAAAGACCCCAAGCTAGAGTCTTCGTCTCAACCACCCCATTCGTTTCAGACCCCTTCCTTCGAGAGGTTCTCATCCATTCCGGGTTCTTACCCGGGCGAACCCAATCCGGAGTTCCTGAATCTAATAGCTGGACACGGATTTAGGGATCTAGGGTTCCCAGGCATGTTGAATGATCCTGCCCAAAGGGGTGAAGTGCATGTTTACGAGTCTGGTGGATGCGTTGTTCGGCTGTTGGCACCGGAACTACAGTTTCCCCATCACCACGCGGCGCGGGCAGCGCCGTTCCCCGGCGGCGGCGGTGACCGGCACCTACGTGGTGTGCCTCGATTGCGGCAAGGAATTTCCCTACGATTGGCGCGAGATGAGGGTGGTCACTGAGGGAGTAGCTCCCACAGCAGTCTCCGGGCCGGTGGAGTCCTACGCGGGAAAATAGGCATGTGAACAAAGGGCCGAGCGGCACGAGTACCGTGCCGCTCATTGCTTTCTAGGCAGTCGCCGAGCTGGACTTGCCCTCCGAGAGCAGAGCGTTCAATAGAGCCAACATATCGGTCACGGTCAGGATGCCGACGACCTGGTCATTCTCGGTGACGATGATGGCCCCGATCTTCTTCTGGTAGAGCATCGTGACCGCATCCCGGATCGGCAGGTCAGGGCGGACGGTGATGGGATTCTTGGTCATCGCGACGGTGATCGGGGTAGCCTCGAAGATCTGGTTGTACTCGTCCGGGGTCATGCGCGACAGCATGGAGGGGGCCATGCGGGAGACGTCGCGGTCGCTGATGATCCCCACGGCCCGCCCGGCCTCGTCCACAATGGGCACGTGCCGCTTGCCGGTGCGGCGGATCAGCAGGGCGGCATCCAGCAAGCGCGACTGATCGGTCAGAGTCGTGACATTCCTGGTCATATAGTCGCCGACGCAGGAGTCGCTGGCCGGTCGCGTAGGCTCCGGAGGTAAAGGGGTGCCGTCCTTCTTCTTTTTCACCTGGTTCTCCCTGATTGGCGGGCTGGCGGCGGATTTTAGCATTGGACGGGACGGGGCTCAATGCCGGAGAACGCGACCCCAGGCATTCAAGGCAAAAGGAAACGCCGGCGGGTGGCCGCCGGCGCGGTTCGCTATGGACCAGGAGCGCCTCACTCGCGGCGTTTGAGCGTCGGACGGTCCTCGTCCTTCTTGTCTGAGTCCTTGTCGTCGCTCGTCTTCTTGGAGCCCGAGGTGCGGCGAAGGGTCGGACGGTTCTCCTCGCGGTCGAGGATCTTGTGGCGATTCTCCAGGGCCGCCAGACGCGCTTTAACGTCGTCGAATTCCGACGTAGTGACGATGTATTGCGGTTTCGAGGGCAAGATGTCGTTGATCTCCCGCTGCGACTTCTCGATGCGGTCCGGGGTCTGCGGGTGCGAAGAGAATGCCTTGGACAACGTCCCCGGCTTCTTTTTTTCTTTCGCTTGGATCTTCTCGAAGAAAGCCACGTACGCCTGCGGGTCGTAACCGCTGGCGTACATGTACTGCAGGCCCAGGTAGTCGGCCTCGGATTCGAAGCCACGCGAGAACTTCATGAAGGTGAGCGGCAGTCCGAGGGAGACGGCGCTGCGGGCGGCATAGCCGATGCCGCCACCGACGAAGATCAGGGGAATGGTGGCGATGTTGGCCCAGTTGATGCGGGTCATCTGCCGGGTGGCGTGGCGGGCGGCCACGTGGGCGATCTCGTGCGACATGACGCCGGCCAGCTCCGCTTCCTCGTCCGCCGCCAGGATCAGCCCGGAATTGACGTAGAAGAACCCGCCGGGCAGCGCGAAGGCATTCACCTCACTGGAGTCGATGACCTTGATGGTGAAGGGCACACGGGCGTCGGAGTTGCGGACCAGATTCTGCCCGATGCGGTTCACGTATTCGTTCACCACCGGGTCCTGCACCAACTTCGCGGTCTGCTCTACCTGGGCGGCGTACATCTTGCCCAAGGCGATCTCCTTCTCCAGGGAATACCAGTTGCCCAGCTTACTGCCCTTCCCTACCTTGCGGTTACCGATATCTTCGACGTCATTCTTGCCGCCGTCATGGGTCTCCTTGGGCGCGGAGGGGGAAACCGCCGAATCGGTGGCCGGCGCCTGGGGAGCCGTGTCGGTCGCAGGCAGCGGACCTCCGGACTGTGTGGCGGGGGGCATGCCGGAGCCGGCCGGCGCGTTCTGTGCCAGCAACCACGCCGGTGTCGTCAACACTAAGGCGAGGGCGATCAAGGCGCGACGATTCATGGGCGAACCCCCTTGGGACTGCTGGCTCGTTGTCGTCATTATAGTCCTGCTACGAACCGGTAGAACGTTCATCTCTTTAGAGGCAACATCCCGGCGCCAGCGTTATCCGTTGGGTGGGGTTGTTCCCGAACTGGGCGGACGCCCTCCTACGGCTTCTAACCCGCGATGCAAGCAAAAGATGCGCCCCAGACCCTTGGCTTGGGGACCAGGGAAGTCGCACTGCCACGCAGGCTCAGGATCCGCCCTTTCCTTAAGATGCTGGCGACGGCCCCCGGGTAACACCCAGAGTTGCCCCGCTCTAGTCGTAATACTCGAGTCCGAGGTGGGTGATGAGCTCCTCGCCCTTGAGGTGGCGCAGGGTGTTCTTCAGCTTCATGAGCTGGATGAAGAGGTCGTGCTCGGGGTAGAGGCCGGGTGCGGTCATGGGCGACTTGAAGTAGAAGCTCAGCCACTCCTGGATGCCGATGCCCTTCAATTCTGCGCTTCGCTGGGCCAGGTCCATGAACAGCACCAGGTCGAGAACGATGGGCGCCGCCAGGATGGAGTCCCGGCACAGGAAATCGACCTTGATCTGCATCGGATAGCCGAGCCAACCGAAGATATCGATGTTGTCCCAACCCTCTTTGTTATCACCGCGGGGCGGGTAATAGTTAATGCGCACCTTGTGGAAGATTTTGCCATAGAGCTGAGGGTAGATCTTGGGCTGCAGGATGTGCTCCAGCACCCCCAGCTTCGATTCCTCCTTGGTCTTGAACGATTCCGGGTCGTCCAGCACTTCGCCGTCGCGGTTGCCCAGTATGTTGGTGGAGTACCAGCCGCTGAGACCGAGCATGCGGGCCTTGAAGGCGGGGGCCAGGACGGTCTTCATCAGGGTCTGGCCGGTTTTGAAGTCCTTGCCGCAGATGGGCGCCAGGTTTTGCCGGGAGAGCTCCTGCATGACCGGGATGTCCACGGTCAGATTGGGAGCGCCGTTGGCGAAGGGGACATTCTCGCTCAAGGCGGCATAGGCGTAGATCATCGAAGGCGCGATGTTGGCGTCATTCTTCAGCAGGCCTTTTTCGAACGCCTTCAGCGACTGGTGGACGGCGGACGGACGGAGGAAGATCTCGGTGGAGCCGCACCAGATCATGACGAAGCGCTTGGCGCCCGAGCTCTGCTTGAAGTCCCGGATGTCCTGGCGCAATTGCTCCGCCAGCTCCATCTTGTTCTTGCCCTGCTTGACGTTCGGCCCATCGAGCTTCTTCACGTAGTTGCGGTCGAAGACCGCCTTGCGCGGGCTCACGGTCTCGAGGAATCCCTTGATCTGGTCGAGGAGATCGCGGTCCAGGACCCCGGCCTTGCGGGCCGCCTCGTGCATATTGTCCTCGAAGATGTCCCAACCGGTGAAGACGAGGTCGTTCAAGCCGGCGAGAGGGACGAACTTGCTGACCAGGGGAGAACGCCCGGCGGTGCGCTTGCCCAGGCGGATGGTGCCCATCTGGGTGACGGAGCCCACCGGAGCGGCGAGTCGGCGGCGGACCGCTTCTACGCCGGCCACGAAGGTGGTGGCCACAGCTCCCATGCCAGGGATCATCACTCCCAGCTTGCCCCGGGCGGGGTCGATCGGTGTGGCCTTGGGCTTCGAGCGCGCAGCGGTGGGCATCGGTCAGGTCCCTTCTATGAGAAAAAATAGGCAGCGGGAAACCCGTTATCTTCTCGTATCGAGGGGAGATTTGCAAATACGCGGGGCGGCGGTGGAGAATGCACGCCCCGGAGGATCCGTCATGCGCAGCACGCTGATCGCGCTACTTGTATTCACACTGGCCACCAGCGGGTTCACGCAGAAGCGCCGGACGGTTCCGCCCGCGGGGACGGCACAGCAGCAGTCCAGGAGCGCAACGGACCAGGCGGCTATCCGGCAGCTGCAGGAACGGGACATCGCCGCCAGCATGGCCTTCGATGTGGACTCCCTTCTCGCCCTGTGGACCGACGATGGGGTGTTGATGGCGCCCGGGCACGGGCCGGTTTCCGGAAGAGCCCAGCTGCGTCAGTTTTACGAACAGCAAAAGGACGCCCTGGGCAACACCGAGACCCTCTCCTACGAGGAACAATGGCAGGAGGTGCGCATCGTGGACGACTATGCCTACCAGTGGGGCCAGATCCAGTCGCGCACCCGCGCCGGCCAGAGCAAAGTAGAGAACACGAAAGTCGTCAATGCGCTGCGGATCCTCAAGCGCGACCAGGATGGGAGCTGGAGGGTGGCCCGCGCTATCTACAATGAGGCCCGCACCGGCACCTCCGTCGGCGAGGCCGCCCCGCAAGGAGAACGGCGCTGACCGGTAAGACCGCGCTCATCACCGGAACCTCGAGCGGCATCGGCCTGCTGACCGCCGTGGAGATGGCCAAGGCCGGCTTCCGCGTAGTGGCCACCATGCGGAACCTGGAACGGCGCGCGCGCCTGGACGAAGCCATCGCCAAGGCGAATGTGGGGGCAGCCGTCGAGGTACGCCGGCTCGACGTGAACGCCATCGATTCCCTGCCCGCCGCCGTGGCCGGCATCATGCGCGACCATGGCCAGATCGACGTGCTGGTCAACAACGCCGGTTTTGTGATGGCCGGATTCGCCGAAGACCTGCGCCTGGAGGAGGTCCGCGCGCAATTCGAGACCAACTTCTTTGGCGCCGTGGCGCTCACCCTGGCGGTGCTGCCGCAGATGCGCCTGCGCAAAGCGGGATACATCATCATGGTGTCGTCGGCCAGCGGCCTCTCCGGGCAGCCGGTGGCGAGTTCTTACAGCGCCTCCAAGTTCGCTCTGGAAGGCTGGAGCGAGTGCCTGCGCCTGGAAACCGCGGCGCTGGGCATCCGGGTGGTGCTGATCGAGCCGGGCGCCTACGAGAGCGATATCTGGGAGAAGAACCTGCGCATCGGCCAGGACGCGGCGGGCCATAGGTCTCCGAATTACCAGCGCATCCAGCGTTACGCCGAATTCATCAGGACGAAGGTGAAGAAGCGCGACGCTAGCGAGGTGGCGCGGGTGATCGTGCGCGTCGCCCAGGACCCGGAACCGCGGCTGCGCTACGTGGTCGGACAGCATGTGCACCTGCAGCGCCTGCTGCGCGCCTGCCTGCCGTGGAAGACGTACGAGGCGATGCTGCGTAGGATCTCGGGCATCGGCTAGCGGGCGCGGATGCGGTGCGACCAGCGAGACCGGATGAACCAAACCCCGCCCAACAACAGTAGTCCGAGGATGATGGCGTCGAAGCGGTGGAACCACTGCTTCAGACGCGGGTCCTTGTCCCAGTTCTCTCCCAGGACCACTCCGATATAGGCCAGGCCGAGGCACCACGGGAAGGACCCGAGGAAGGTATAGAAGTGGAATTGCAGGCGAGGCATGCGGGCCACGCCCGCCGGCAGCGCGATGAAGGTCCGAATGACAGGTAACATGCGGCTGATGAGCACGGTCATGTTGCCATAACGTTCGAAGAAGTGGTCGGCCAGCTCCAGTTCCCGGCGGTTGAGCAGCACGTAGGAGCCGAAGCGTTCGACCAGGGGCCGCCCGCCAAAAGCGCCGATCTCGTAAGCGACCAGCGACCCGACGTTGCACCCCAGCGCCCCTGCCATGGCCACCCAGATCAGGCCGAACCTTCCCGTGTACACCAGGTAGCCGGAGAACGGCATGATCACCTCGGAGGGCAGCGGGATGCAGGCCGATTCGATCGCCATGAGCAGGACGATGCCCGGATACCCGAGGGTGGAGATGACAGCGATGATGAAGCCGCTGAGGGCGGCGAGGGTCCTGGCAATCACGGGCGTGTTGGGCGGCGGAGGCTCAGGCGCCGGCCGCTTCCTCGCCCGGAGCAACGCTTTCTTCGTACTCCGACACGGCGGCGGTCACGTCCTGTTCGCATCCGCTGCAAACGGCCTGGCTGTCCCCAGGTGTGACCTCGTCGCTCTCCACTAGGAGAGTGCCGGTGCTGGTGTATTGCTGGTTCTCCTCGTCCCACTCGTAGCCTTCCTGCAGGGTGGCATTGGTGATGCTACACCCCGTGAGGACGACGGTGTAGGCATGGGAACCGCAGTGGGGACAGGCGAACGGTTGCATGGCGCGCTCCTTCCGAGGAGGTCAGAACTCCTGGGACTCCTGGGCGTAGGTGTAGCCCGGCAGCGATGCTCCTTCGGCCCCTTTGACGACCTTGACTCGGATCGTGTCGGTCGAGGCGGCGGAGGCATTCGCCAGCCGCAGCATCGCGTACTGCGTAAAGACTTCGTTGTAGAGCTTGGTGACAAGATAGTTCTGTCCGTCCTCGTTATTGCGCCAAACCTGCCCGAGCTGTATGGATTTCACGGCCATAGGGAAATCAGGGTAGTCGCCGCTGGTCGCGGCGTCAATCACCGGGCGGGCGCTTCCCCGTCGAGCAGCTTTCCTAGCTGGGAAGCCTGGCAGCGGATGCCGACGTAGAAGGCGCCGAACTGGGCATAGACCGCGCTGACTTCGTCGAAGCGCATCTCGTAGATCAACCGCTTGAAGATGAGCGGTTCGTCGGCGAACAGGTCCACGCCCCATTCCCAGTCGTCGAAACCGATGGAGCCGGTGATGATCTGCTGCACCTTGCCGGCATAGCGCCGGCCGACTTGGCCGTGCTCGTCCATCTGCCGCTGCCGCTCCTCGATGGGGAGAAGGTACCAGTTCTTGTCCTCGCCGCGCCTGCGGTCCATGGGATAGAAGCAGATGTAGCGCGAGGCTGGGAGCTTGGGGAACAAGCGCGTCGCCATGGCCTGTTTCTGCCGCTGCATCAATTCCTCAGCTTCCCGGTTCCACTCCGCGGAATGGGGCTCGATGCCGCGCTCGGCCAGCGACTGGTAGAGCTTGACAGTGGATTCGTACAGGCCGAGCTCGATCACCGAGAGATACGAGGTCGCGGGCTCCAGGTACTCGAAGAGCTGGAGGTTTTGCAGGCGCAGTTCGGCGGAATTGAGGGCGTCGAAGGATTCGCGGAAGTGCACCAACAGCAGGTCGCCCTTGTGTCCCAACATAGAATAAGCGGCGCTCTCGCCGGCTTTTTCCATGGGCTCGAGGACCTTGGCCGCCTCCCTCGCGATGCTCTGCTTCTCCCCGGCGGGGAGCTTGCGCCATTGTGGCCAGCGGACGCGCATCATCTGGTGCAGCACGCTGGAGCCCTCGATGGTCAGGGGCAGCGCGGGCAGGGACTTTTGGGCAGCGTGCACAGCAGCATTGCTGGTCGGCATTCGGTTCCCCACAGGATAAGGGCAATTGTAGCGGGTACGGCGTCCATTGTAATCTCGTGCCCATATGGTCCGAGGCGTGGTTCCCCGACAGCCAGCCAAGACCGGACGCCACGAGGGCGCTCGGAAGAGCTTTCAGGCACCCAAGGTGAACCCGCCCAGGGTCCGTAAGTCCAGCGTCGCGGCCCCCAGCGGCAAGCGGGCGAAACCGGCTGCGCGTCGGCCGGCCGCAAGCTATGACCCGGTCGCGCCGCAGCGGGTGAAGGAGATCCTCAAGCGCCTGGACGAGCGCTATCCCGGCGCGACCTGCGCATTGCAGCACGGCTCGGCGTGGGAGCTGCTGGTAGCGACCATCCTGTCGGCGCAGTGCACTGATGCGCGGGTCAACTTGGTGACGCCGGTCATCTTCGCCAAGTATCCGACAGCGGCGGCGTTCGCGGCGCTCAAGCCGGAGCAGCTCGAGCCCGACATCCGCTCCACCGGCTTCTTCCGCAACAAGTCCAAATCCATCGTGGGCGCGGCCAAAGCGATCATGGAACGCCATGGCGGACAGGTGCCCGACACCATGGAAGAGCTGCTGGAAATTCCCGGGGCGGCGCGCAAGACGGCGAACGTCGTCCTCGGCACCTGGTTCCACCAAGCCCTGGGCGTGGTGGTGGACACCCACGTGCACCGCATCTCGCGCCGCCTGGAGCTCACCCAGCAGGATGACCCGCAGAAGATCGAGCAGGACCTGATGCGGGTGGTCCCGCAGCCCCGCTGGATCGATTTCGCCCACCAGCTGATCCATCACGGGCGACAGTTGTGCGCGGCGCGAACGCCCAAGTGCGCCGATTGCCCGCTGGAGACGCTTTGCCACGCCGCCGACAAGACCTGGAGCACGGTGGAGATCCACCGCGCCGCCAAGCCGTGACTCGCACCGGGTTTGCGCAGGCGCCATTCCTCCCATATCCTGACGCTTCAGGTTTCCCGTGCGAATCTTGCTGATCATGCTCGCGGCGGTGTCAATGGCTCCGGACGTCCTGGCCCAGATCTCCCTGACTTCCTCGTTCATCACCGATCCCCAACAGGTCAAGAGCAAGCCGCGGCAGAACCTGCCGACCTTCGCCGTGGACAAGCTGTACAGCACGCGGGTCATCGGCGGCAGCTCCTGGTCGCCAGACGGCAAGCGAGTCGCCTTCATCAGCAACACCAGCGGGCGGAACAACCTGTGGACGGTTTCCGCCGATGGCGGCTGGCCGGTGCAGCTGACGGTGAGCGACCAGCGCCAAGGCTCCCCGGCCTGGTCTCCCGACGGCCGCTACATCGCCTACATCTCCGACACCGACGGCAACGAGCAGTGGGATGTATTCCTGGTGGACACCCACAGCGGCGAAGTCACCAACCTCAACAACACTCCCGAGATTGCGGAGGAGGCGCCCACCTGGTCTCCCGATGGCAAGACCCTGGCCTATTTGGTGAAGCCGAAGACCTCGGCGAATTTCGAGATCCACCTGATGAATATGCTGACGCGGCGTTCCCGGCCGCTGACCTCGGGAACCGCGAAGGAATGGTCCTACGGACGCCCGGTCTGGTCGGCAGACGGAGCCCGCCTGGCGGCAACCCTCTCGCACGCCAACGGACGAGACTCGAACATCTATGTGCTGGACGTCAAAAGCGGGCAGAGGACAAACCTGACGGAGCACAGCGGCGAGCAGCTCTGGGACGTCAACGACTGGTCCGCCGACGCCAAGACCCTGCTGGTCACCTCCAATGCCGGAAACGGCTACGACAACGCAGCCCTGCTGGATGCAGCGACCCACAAGGTGGCTTGGATCACCCAGGAGAAGTGGCCGATCTCGGCCGAAGCCTTCTCGCCGGACGGCAAGACGGCGATCATCGAGGCCAACGTTGACGGAAACTTCGACTTGTATCTTTACGACCTGGCCGCACGGCGGCTCGAACTATTGCCGCTGTCCAAAGGAGTCAACTACGCGGCCGGTGCCGGGAACGAATCTTTCTCGCGCGACGGCTCACGGCTCCTCTACTACCACAGCGGGGCTAACGCGCCCAACGACCTGTGGGTCTACGAACTCGGGTCGAGACGATCGAGGCAGATCACGCAGTCGCTGGTCGGGGGTGTTCGTTCGGAGGACCTCGTAGAACCTTTCCTGGTCCACTACCCGAGCAGCGACGGCAAGTGGCAGATCTCGGCCTTCGTCTTCATCCCCTACAACATGCCGCGGGAGAACAAGCTGCCTGCCATCGTTTACATCCACGGCGGGCCGCAATCGCAGACCATGAACGGCTTCAACCGCCAGGTCCAGGTCCTGGTCAACCGGGGATATGTCGTCATTGCGCCCAACTATCGCGGCGGAACCGGCTACGGCAAGGAATTCCTCGAGGCCAACCAGATGGACATGGGAGGCGGAGACCTGCGCGACGTCCTGGCCGCGGCGGATTGGATCAAGAAGACCGGCTACGTCGACCCGAAGAAACTGGTCGCCATGGGCGGAAGCTACGGCGGGTACCTCACCATGATGGCGGTGACCAAGGCGCCGGAGCTGTGGGCGGCGGGAGTGCCCATCGTGCCCTTCGTCAACTGGTTCACCGAGTTCCAGAACGAGGACCCGCAGCTGCAGGAAAGCGACCGCGCCACCATGGGTGACCCGGTCAAGAACAAAGACCTGTGGACCGAGCGCTCCCCCATCTTTTTCGTGGACAAGGTCAAAGCGCCCTTGATGATCCTGGCCGGGGGCAACGACCCGCGCTGTCCGAAGGAAGAGTCGCAGCAGATCGTGGAAGAAGTCCGCAAACGCGGGGGCGCCGCCGAACTGAAGGTGTATGACAACGAAGGCCATGGATTCAGCCGGGTCGAGAACCAGATCGATAGCATCCGGCGCGTGACCGACTTCCTCAAGAAGTATGTGCCGGTGCCCGACTGTGGCTGCTCGCTGGAGTGATGGAAGCTCTCTGAATCCTGCTGCCTTCGCGCACCATCCAAACGAGACTATGCAAGTGCTGGCCGGGATCTCGGGCGTGGTCATCGTCCTCCTCGTGCTGTGGGAAGCATTTGAGACCATCGTTCTGCCCCGCCGGGTGACCCGCCAGTTCCGCTTCACGCGACTCTACTACCGCAGAACCTGGTCCGTGTGGCGCACGTTGGTTGCCGGTGTCAGGGAACGCAGGTTGCGAGAGACCCTGCTCAGCTACTTTGGCCCTGCTTCCCTGCTCGGCCTCATCGCCTCATGGGCAGTCATGCTGGTGCTGGGATTCGGACTGCTGAATTGGTCGCTGGAGACGGCGGCGCGGTCCAATATGCCCTATCGCGGTATCTGGACTGACATCTACTTCAGCGGCACCACCTTCTTCACCCTGGGTCTCGGCGATGTGACACCTCGTTCCGCTGTCGGCCGGCTTCTGACCGTACTCGAGGGGGGCACCGGGTTCGCCTTCCTGGCCCTGGTCATCGGCTACATTCCCGCTATCTACCAGAGCTTCTCGCGGCGCGAGACCAACATCACCCTCCTCGACGCGCGCGCCGGATCGCCGCCCAGCGCCGGTGAGTTGCTGCGCCGCCACGCCCTTGATGGAAGTCTTGACGCCTTGAACCCCTGGCTGCGGGACTGGGAGGGCTGGGCGGCCGACCTGCTGGAGAGCCATCTCTCCTACCCCGTGCTCTGCTACTTTCGCTCGCAGCATGACAACCAGTCCTGGCTTGGATCATTGACTGCCGTCCTGGATACATGTGCGCTGGTACTGGTCGGGGTGGACGGGGTGGCCCGCCGGCAGGCGCGCCTGACCTTCGCCATCGCCCGGCACGCAGTGGTGGACCTGGCGCAGATCTTTCGCGCCCGCCCGATGGCGCCGCCGCGGGACCGTCTGCCCGCCGAGCGCTTACAGGAACTGCGGCGTTTCCTTGGCTCGGCGGGGCTGAAACTTTCAGACGGCGTTGAAGCTGAGCGTCAATTGACCGAGCTGCGTTCGATTTACGAGCCTTACCTCTTTGCCCTCGCGGAAGCCGTCGAGGTGGCCCTTCCCGACTGGATGCCTGCGGCCGAGCACGCCGACAACTGGCAGACCAGTGCCTGGGGGCGCATCGGCGCCGGCGGCACTCCCCCCGGCACCAGCCCGAAGGCCGATCACTTCTGATCAGAGATTTTCGGCCAATGCCGCCACCAAGCCGGGAATGGTGTACTCGGCGGCCTCGATATGGACGCCCAGGCCGAGTTCGCGCAGGGTCTTGGAAGTCACCGGGCCGATCGATGCCAGCATCACTCCGGTGACCAGGTGCTTGTTCTCGGCGCCCAACAGTTCCAGGAAATTTCGCACGGTGGAGGAGCTGGTGAACGTGATGGCGTGGGGTCGCTGCCCGGGGCGGGAGAGCAGGTCGCGCAGCCGCTCCCGCGAAGCCTGCGGTACCACGGTCTCGTAGGCTTCGACGACGTCCACGTGGGCGCCCGCGTTGCGCAATTCCTCGGGGATGACGTCGCGCGCCACGCGGGCCCGCACCAGCACGACCTTCTTGCCCTTCACCTGGTCCCGCATGGCTTCTACAACCGACTCAGCTATGTATTGCCTGGGCATGATTGCGACCGTGAGCCCGCGGCTCTCGAGGACCTTGCGCGTGGCCGGGCCGATGGCCGCGATCTTCACCTGGGCGAGATGGTCCGGGGCCAGCCCGGCGTGGCCCACGCGCTCCAACAGCGCCTGCACGCCGTTCACGCTGGTCAGGACGAGCCAGTCGTAGCGGGAGATGTTGGCGATGGCCTGATCAAGCGGCTCGTAAGAGCGGGGCGGGCGGATCTCGATGGAAGGGATCTCGACCACAGTAGCGCCCAGGGCGCGCAACTGCTCCGCCAGGGAGCCGGCCTGTTGCGCCGCCCGGGTGATGAGGATGCGCTTGCCCTTGAGGCGGCCCGGAGAGGTCGGCGAGCCCGCCGAAGCTTGTCTCATGGCTGCTGCGGGGTGGTGACCACCTCGCCATAAACTTCCTGGAGGATCCGGTCCGCGCCCTTCTTCCGGAGGGCCGCTCCCACAGCCGCCCCCAGCTTTTCCGGATCCTTACCCGACTGCTGTTCCCGCAGGACCAGCGAACCATCAGGTCGTGCCACCACAGCGGTCAAGCGTAGCTGGCCGTCAATGGCTTCGGCGTAGGCCCCGATGGGTACCTGGCAGCCTCCACCCAGCGAGCGGAGCAGGGCGCGTTCTGCGGCGCACGCTTGTCGTGTTGGTGCATGGTCAAGGAACCGCAACAATTCCCTGGTCCGCGCATCGCCGGAGCGGCACTCGATCCCCAGCGCTCCCTGCCCCACCGCCGGGCAGACGATCTCGGGCGGGATGATCTCGCGCACCCGCTTGGTGAATCCCAGGCGATTGAGGCCGGCGGAAGCCAGGATGATCGCCTGGTACTGCCCCTCTTCCAGCTTGCGCAGCCGAGTGTCCACATTGCCGCGAAGCGGGTGGATGTCGAGGTCGGGCCGCACCGCCTTGAGCTGCGCCTGCCGCCGCAGGCTGCTGGTCCCCACCCGCGCTCCCTGGGGAAGCTCCTGGAAGCGGGCGTGCTCGATGGAGAGGAAGGCATCGCGCGGGTCCTCTCGCTTCATGACTGCGACCCGCTCGAACTGCGGCTGCAGCTCGGTAGGAAGGTCCTTGAGGCTGTGCACCGCCAGATCGACCTTCTTCGCTTCCAGGGCCTCCTCGATCTCCTTGGTGAACATGCCCTTGGTGCCGACCTTGGCCAGTGCCACCTCGGTGATCTTGTCCCCCGTGGTCTTGATGATCTCGATCTCGACCTGGTGCCCTTGACCTTCAAGTAAAGCTTTAACGTGGTTGGCCTGCCAGAGGGCGAGTTGCGAGCCCCGCGATCCGATCCGAAGCTTGGCCATGCCGCCTAGTTCTCCTCTTTTGAGCCGCGCAGGTTGAACATGCGGCGGATGACTGCGATCAATGTGCCTGCCTCCGGGTCCTTGGCCGCGGTCTTGAGGGTGGTGATGGGGGTATGCAGCACTTTGTTGACGATGCCGCGGGTGATGGCGTCCAGCGCCTGCTCCTGGTCCGGCGTGAGCGGGCCCAGCTTGCCCCGGGCGCGCTCGATCTCCGCCTGCCGGATGTCCTCCATGTGTTGTTGCAGGGAGACGATGGTGGGCACCACACTCAAGGTCTTCAACCGCTCCTCGAAGCGGTGGACCTCGTCGGTGACGATGGCTTCGGCGCGGTCGGCCTCGCGCCGGCGGTCGTCGATGTGCCGGCTGGCCACCTGCTGCAGGTCGTCGATGTCGTACACGAAGATGCCGTCCAGCTTGTTCAT